>DATHOD010000020.1:0-16770 GCA_035485295.1 Bacteroidia bacterium | reverse complement strand
GCCATAATCAATACAATAATTAGCACTAGAATAAAAGTTTAACAGTACCTTTTCAGTAAGAGAAGCCAAGGCAATATTCCTTTCGACTAAGCCTATATCTAATTGCGCAATTGCATCACTATAAGCCTCATTCAACCAATATGGCTTTTCAGTTTGAATAAAACCACAAGAGGAGCACTTAAAATACTCAATGCTGTATTTATTTAACACATTCCCTTTATAAAAGAATGTAGCAGGGGAATTACAAATATTACAATTCATTTATTTAAATGATGCTCTGATTTTCGATGCTATTCGTTTAATAATATTCCTGCCTGCTGGTTTTACAGGCCTAGGCCTATAATGCTCATAAAAGGTATATATATCCGCCTCTTTATTTTGCTGAACCATTGTAGGATGCTTGATTAAACCCATCTCTGCAGTTTTCATATTTGCCCATTTACTTTCAGCACCTGTATGGGTAGCACTTGAACCAAAACCAATATTAGAAATCATGTTTACTTGTGGAATTATGGCAAGTCCGTGATTATTTAATACAGTATAGTGCCACTGATAATCCCATGTATCAATTTTATGAGCAAGCATACTTTTGAAAATTCCATGCCAATATTCCCGAATAATAGGGTCGTTAAAATAGAAATCCATTTTTTTCAGCCTGATAAATTCCTCTACATCCGAAACATTGAAATCGTATTTCTTCCACGCTCTTCTCCAGGTTGCCCAACCCCATACGTGTATATTTGCTGAGAAATAATAACTCGCATCTCCACGCTTAATCCCTTCCTGAAAATTGGTGCCGCCAACATGCATCACCCTTTCATCATCCTTATAATAATCCAATAAGATCTTACAAAACGTAAAAAAGCTATCGTTAGGCAAACAATCATCTTCTAGTATAATACCGGCTTCTTCATTCTCAAAAAACCAGGTTATGGCCTTACTCACGGCCTTGCCACAACCCAAATTAGTATTACCATAAATAGTTTTAACAGAACAGGGCCAATCAACTTTCTCGATTATCGTTCTTGTAAGTTCGCAATTCACCTTATCATTCTCATTGCCTTCACGCGGACCATCTGCTGCGACATATAAACGTGAAGGCTTAACCTCCCTTATCCTATCAAAAACTCTCTGAGTAGTTTCAGGACGATTAAAAACGACAAATAATATAGGAGTGCTGAATTCTCCCATCAGATAATCTTTTTAATAGAAAATTTCGGAAGAGTAGCTCCCTGTATCTGGCTTGTATCATTAAACCCATAAGGGTTCCCATCGCTTATTTCAAATCCCACCTGAAATTCCAGTAAGTCCTGTATAGTATCTTCAGTGCGCAAGAACAGTACTAATTGATAGTTCCCCGGCTTAATATTATTCTCTATCTCAAAACGGTATGTATCTCTATCGTCAGTATGTTCAATATTTTCAGCAATGAAACGATTACTGCAATGCACCACGCAATTATGACGTTTATCCATTACATTAACTCCAAAATCAACATCCGCAAACCTGCGTTTAACGTTTGAACGTAAGGTGATATCAAAGACTATATTCTTTCCATACTTCACAGGCGATTCCTCAAAATGTATCTTTTCAAATATTATCTCTTTCTTATAATTATTATCGCGCTCTATAGCTGCAAGATTTATATCATTCCCAGAGAGAGTGTTATAATCATTATACATTTCAGTCACCTGTTTTACATCTCCTTTTGCAACAAGTGTACCTTTATCAATCAAAATAGCTTTTGTGCAGAGTGCTTCTACTGCTGAAATATTATGTGACACAAAAAGAATTGTCCTGCCTTCTTTGCCAATTGCTGTCATTCGGTCGATACATTTTTTCTGAAAAACAGAATCACCTACTGCAAGTACTTCATCAACAATCAATATATCAGGTTCTAAATGTGCTGCCACTGAAAAGGCAAGACGCACATACATCCCGCTACTATAACGCTTTACTGGTGTATCAAGAAATTTATCTATTTCTGCAAAAGCTACTATTTCATCGAATTTAGATTCAATTTCCCTTTTTCCCATTCCCAGTATAGCACCATTCAAAAAAATATTTTCTCTTCCTGTCAATTCAGCATGGAAGCCCGTACCGACTTCCAATAAGCTCGATACCCTACCATCTATAGTAATTCGCCCTTTAGAGGGCTCAGTAATCCGACTCAATATTTTAAGCAGTGTAGATTTTCCAGCCCCATTGCGGCCAATAATACCTACCCTATCTCCTTTATTAATCTCAAACGATACATCCCTCAATGCGAGAAACTCCTCCTTAGCGTTGCCTTTAGTTTCATTGTCCTGCCTTTTAAAGGCATTCCTTGCCCTACCCGCAATTACATCTCTTAGAGTTGAATAGCGCTCAGCTTGCTTATGTCTTAAGGTATAACTCTTAGATAAATCTTCTACTATTATAACAGGCTCACTCATTCCTTAAATATCTATTTAATATATGCTTTAATCTTATTCCTTATTCTACTACTTAAAGCTTCTTTCTCGTCACTAAATGTTTTTGCATATTCCGTAAGAACAGCAAATCGGACTTTTTCTCCAGTAATTTTATTAAAACCGTATGGCTGGCCATTTATCCATTCTATCTTTTTTAAGAGTGCCCCACCAATCTTTGTATGCTCCATTTCATATTCATCTTTATAGTAATTCGATGAATCGAACATATTGTGGTCAAAGGCAGTATGATTCTTAGCTTTTGAAAGTGAACGGTAATTTATCTCTTTAGAAAATAAGTACAACAAAGTCATATCACATACACCACCAGCCACCTTATTCTTCACATGATAAGCCCACTTTTCCTCCATTAATTCTTTCTTGTCCGACTTATATGCATTCAAGATAAAATCACAGAACTTATTAATAGTGTCCAGCTTCCAATATGAACAACTGGCAGAAGCAGCCCACCTATAATTCTCCTGAGACTCTGAAATATTAAAAGCAGCGTCATACTCACGATAACTATCATAAACCTTACTCAAGTCATCATAGATCATCACATCAGAATCCGCATAATAACAAACATCTATTTTCTGCTCTTCCATAAAATTCCTTAAAACAAACCAACGTGCAATACATATCTTCTCGAACTCCTTAGAATTAGTACTTAGATGCTCATACACCGATTCAAATACATCTACATCCTTTGTATACTTTTTAATAGAAAAACATTTTACGCTATCAAACTTGAAGTTAATTTCAGTAATCAGAACAACAGTTTTATTGTATTTGGTCGCGTTCTGCAAAGATCTTTTTAAATAACCCGGAATATTGCCATAATGCACGTATACGACGGGAATATCTTTCACCTGCCCTAACTCCGAACCATTTGCACTATTATATAACATCGGCAAAAGACCTTTCTGTTTTACGAAAATACCATACACCCAGAAAAAGCATAAAGAAACTTATTCCAATAGAAACCAAAAAGCCTGGAAGATAAATATGAATACTTCCTCCTAAAAAGCACCACCTAAACCCATCGATTACACCTACCATTGGGTTCAGTGAATAGATAAACTTACAAACCTCTGGCACCCTTTGATTTTGATATATGTATTCACTTCCAAATGCTACCGGAGAAACATATATACCAAACTGCACCATGAATGGAATTACATATCTGAAATCCCGATATTTCACATTTAAAGCTGCTATAAATAAGCCCGCTCCTATGGAAACCAATAAAAGAAGTATTACAAACAAAGGCAAGAAAACAATTTGCCAGCTTGGCATATATCTAAAGGCTACTAATAAGATTATAAGAATACCCAGAGAAATAAGGAAATCTACAAGGCAAACAATTACGGTACTTAATGGAACAACGAGCCTTGGGAAGTAAACCTTAGTAAGTAAATTTGAATTGGTTACCAGTGAACTGCTTATCTCACTAAACGAACTTGAAAAAAATTGCCAGGGGATGGTTGCCAATGCTACCAATAGCACTCTGGGGGTTCCTTCTGGAACATTAGAGCTGAAAAGCCAACCAATAAACCACATCATTGCAATAGTAAGGGCAGGCTTAACAATGCTCCAGGCAATACCAATGGCAGTTTGCTTATATCTCACTAATATATCGCGCCACGCCAGAAAGTATAAAAGCCCGCGATAACTCCACAGATCTCTCCAATAATTCTTACTCCTTAAACCTGGTTCTATAACAATGCGGTTGCTCACTTTCAGCAAAGAAAATTGTAAAATAGTTAAAAGTCAAAGTTAGTGAAAATTACCGCTTTATTTCCCGGTATATGGTCATCATCTTATCCACACCGTTATTCCACTCATAATTAGCTATAACATGAGCACGGGCATTTTTCCCTAATTCTATACGTTTGGTTTTGTTTTCTATCAATACTTTCAACGCAGCGGCCAACGCTTCTGCATTATCAGGCGGGACACATATTCCATTCTTTCCATTAGTAACAATCTCAGGTAGTCCGCCCACATCCGATACTATAACCGGCTTTTCACATGCCATTGCCTCAATAATCGAAACTCCAAAGCTTTCTTGCCTTGATACATTCACAAAAATGTCAACACCAGATAATATTTTAGGTATTTCACTTTGCTTTACGAATCCTAACCATTCTATTCTATCTGCTATTCCTTCGCTCGTTGCAAGCTTTTCAAGATTATTATGCTCAGAACCAGCTCCGGCAATGACAAGATTCAAATCAATATTCAACTTTTTAACCAAATAGGCACAAGCCCTTATTAATATATCTTGTCCGTATATATGCTCAAGGCTTTTAATTGTTCCTATCGTGATAGCTTTATTAAGCGTTGCAGGCATTGGAGCAAAAGCCTTAGTATCTATTCCAAAAGGAGTTATTTCAATCTTCTTATCTGTATACTTTCCTATTTCTTTCGCCATTATATGGCTTGTAGAAAGTATTTTATCGGCTGCTTTAAAATTTGCAGTAAGAATACCTTTATTGATTTTACGAAGTAATGGAAACTCGAACACATCGCTGCCCCATACTGATAATACAAATGGATGAAACTTACATAACCTGCCTAATAAGCCATAACTGCTGGCATAATGAGCGTGAACAATATCAGGGTTAAATTCTATAATTACCTTTTTCAACGACAATAAGGCTAAAGGATAAGTAAGTTTGCGCTTACCCGCAAATGGTACACTTATAACTTTCACACCTTGCTTATTCCACTCTCCAGTATTTTGTTCAGTTGTCAAAGAAAATATCATCACCTCTATTCCCTTTTGAACAAGAGCCATCCCCCACTTTTTAACATGGACGGAATTACAATCAGCTAATAAGAGTACTTTCATGTAGGTTAATTGATCACAGTGTGTTTTAGGACCCGTAAGAATGCTATAAAGGTAAACTTAGAGAAAAACCTTCGCCCATACTGCTTACTAATATATAACTGTTCCAATACAAATTTTCTTTTCTTCTTACTTGTTTTACCACTTTCGTGTATTCTGAAAACGGCAACTTCAAAATTGCATACATAGAATTTCCCACCTCCATTCAAAGCACGAATAACATATTCATAATCAAAGCAACACTCATAACTAACCATGTAACCTATATTGTCAGTAAAACTCTTCTTGAAGAAAGAACCTGGTTGATATATACCCGCAACATTATTTACTAAATCATATTTCGTTAGTTCACGTGCATTAGCCACTCTTATTACTTTGCCAGCTTCATCCACTAAACGAATGCCACCATATATATAATCTATTGAATTATCACTTTTAAGAATATCAACCATTTTAAAAAAACCATCCAACTCAATGCAATCATCTGTGTTCAGCCAAGTCCAATAATCTCCGGTAAGTTGTTTAATACCCTTATTAATTGCATCGTATTGGCCAAAATCCTTCTTTATCTCTTTATAATCGAATAGCGATTGGTACTTATCAATTATAACTTGGGTAGCCTGATTAGACTCACTATCAAACAACAAAACTTCAACTTCAATATTATTTTGCCTCGCTCTTTCTTTAAGCAATACAAGGTTCTTTAGAGTCTCCTCAATGTATTTATCCTGGTTATATGATGGTACAATTATGGAAAATTTCATGCCACTTAAGAATTTACAGTTCTTGCTTTTCTTCTAATTGAAACAAGCATTAGCATAAGCCTGACAATAACAGAAGGGCTTTGATACTTCTTGATCTCAGGATATTTTTCAGCAATAATATTATACTTTTTTAATGCTTTATCTGAATGCTTAGCAGTTTTATAGGACTCAAATGCACGCACAATGAAAAATGATTTTAGTTTTCTCTTTTGTCCTGTTGACAAAGCATTACGGAATACATCATATACTTTATCATATAACATTTGATGTACCGTTACAATAGGATCTAAATGTGATAATGTATATGTGTCTTTTAACAAATTTGTTGATGTTGTCGAATCACTGTGTATTCTAAAATAAGTTAAGCTCTGAGGAATATATTTGACACCGTATCTGCTTCCAATACGCAGAAAATATTCAAGGTCGCATATCTGCTCAAGGTCCGTATTGAACATACCCACGGCATCTTTTACTTCCTTTTGAAACATTATACTGGTTGGTTCACCAATAAAATTCAGGCAAATATTCCCTACTGCCATAACAGACACATCTTTTGCACTTACCAGGCTTGGTGCGTCCGCCCTAACTCCAAGTCTCTCAAACGTCCTAACTTCATTTTCGTAATAGGCCTTTTCTTCAGGGCTTGCTTTTTCATCGAGAATAAAAATGCGCCGGCATGCTATTAGCTTATCTTCTTTTGAAGAATTGGCAAGCATTGCTTCAACACAGTTCTTTTCTATATAATCATCTTGAAAAAGAAACTTTATCCATTTACCCTTTGCCATCTGAATGCACTTATTCCAGTTAGCAACCAGACCAGCGTTCTTTTCATTTCTATACGCCCTTATTCGCTTATCTTTTGCTACGTATTCATTGAGTACTGCCCATGAATTGTCAGTAGATGTATCATCTATTGCAATTATCTCAATATTAGAATAGGTTTGTGCCAATGCACTATCAATACATTGAGCCAGGTATTTTTCTCCGTTGTAAACCGGTATACAAATGCTTACTGTGTCGTTAAACATGGAAATAACCTGTTTTATCCGGAGTGCTTGCAACACTTACCGCATTGCAAGAAACAATATTTACTATTATGTTATGCCCTATTTAGCAACATTAACCGCCCTAGTCTCGCGAATTACCGTAACCTTCACTTGTCCAGGGTATGTCATCTCGTTTTGAATCTTCTGAGCTATTTCAAATGAAAGCACTTCCGATTCTTTATCAGTAACCTTTTCACTGGCTACAATTACACGTAATTCTCTTCCTGCCTGTATCGCATAAGTCTTTTCAACTCCTTTATATGACATAGCAAGCGCTTCAAGATCCCTGAGCCTCTTAATATATTGCTCAGCCATTTCACGCCTTGCACCAGGGCGAGCACCTGATATAGCATCGCACACCTGTATAATAGGAGAAAGCAAGTTGGTCATTTCTATTTCATCATGGTGGGCACCAATCGCATTGCATATTTCAGGCTTCTCCTTGTATTTTTCGGCAAGCTTCATACCTAAAATAGCGTGTGGCAATTCAGGTTCTTCATCAGGTACTTTTCCTATATCATGTAATAAACCCGCACGTTTTGCCAATTTGGGGTTTAAGCCCATTTCCGATGCCATAGTAGCAGCAAGGTTTGCAACTTCTTTCGAGTGTTGCAATAAATTCTGTCCATATGATGAACGATACCTCATCTTACCCACTAACCTGATTAACTCAGGGTGAAGGTTATTTAAGCCAAGGTCAATAACAGTACGTTTTCCTACTTCCGCAATTTCTTCTTCTAACTGCCTGCGGCATTTTTCAACCACTTCCTCAATACGGGCGGGGTGAATGCGTCCGTCGGTTACCAATTGGTGTAATGCTAAGCGTGCAATTTCACGCCTGAGCGGATCAAAACAAGAGATAATAATTGCTTCAGGAGTATCATCTACTATGACTTCAACACCAGTTGCAGCTTCCAGTGCACGTATATTACGCCCTTCTCGGCCAATAATACGGCCCTTCATTTCATCGTTTTCAATATTAAATACAGCTACTGCATTTTCTACAGCTTGTTCTACTCCTACTCTTTGAATGCTTTGAATGACAATCTTCTTAGCTTCTTTAGTTGCTGTTAATTTAGCCTCGTCTACTATTTCTTTTATATAATTAGTAGCCTGTGCCTTAGCATCAGACTTTAATGACTCAATAAGTTGGTTCTTCGCCTCCTCAGCCGATAATTCAGATATGGTTTCCAATTGCTTAACCTGCCTTTCATGCTGCTTTGCCAATTCTTCGCTTTTCTGGTTGGCAAGTTTTATTTGTTCATTCAGGCTGTTCTTAAGGCCATCCAATTCCCTTTCCTTTCTTTGAACTTGCTCTAATTTCTGAGAAGCAGCTTGTTCCTTCTGTTTCGCTCTGCCTTCAGCCGAGTTCATTTGCTTGTTCTTTTCGTTTACTTGGGCCTCATGCTCGGCTTTAAGCTGTAAAAAGCGCTCCTTAGCCTCAAGCATCTTCTTGTCTTTCAATGCATTAGCCTGCCTTTCAGCATCTTTAATAATGGTATCGCCATTCTTCTTAATGTTCTTTTTTAGAACAGTGGCGGTAATTAATATACCAAGCCCCAAGCCAATAACGGCTGCGGCGGCAATTACAATAATGGTAACAATATCCAGGTTCATAGCGTATTTATGTATTACGTGAACCCTTAATAGAAGTAGGTGCTATCCTGCAATTTGCAGGGCAGCTTCAATAGCCTTTAGCTTCATCTCAACTTTTTTCTCATCGTAGGGCTTCTTTTCATTATCACTTTCAATGTATTGAAAAGCAAGCTGAAGAGCACACATAGCCAGCAAATCGCGTGGGTCTTTTATGGCGTAGGCAGCAGAATAACTCTTTATATTTTCGTTAACCAATGCTACAGCTTCTTTCATGCTTGCTTCGGTCTCCGGAGTTACATTCAGGGGATATTCCCTGCCCGAGATATTTACTTTTATACTGGTTGCCTTTGTGTTGCTCATTCCTTATTTCCTCCTCTATTTCTTTAGCAATGTTATACATCGCTCTACTTCACTTAAGAGTTCGTCAATTTTATGGTTAATTTCCTTGTTTTGGTGTGTATTTTGTTTTTGTTTTTCAAGTTGTATGGCAACGCCATCTTCCCTTGTTTTAGTAAGCTGAGACTCAAAAGCCTTGATTTTGGCAATAAGCTCTTGATTATCAGCCTTTAACTTCTTATTTGTGTTATCTAAATCGCTTTGCAAAGATAGAATTTTTTCAATTCCCTTATATATATTCTCCAGTCGCTTTTCCATGTCTTTCATAGGGGCAATTCTATCAATAAAAGGCTAATTTTAGCCAAATATAGGAGATTACACATATAATACACATTCTATCCTATTAGTTTTTATTTTTGCGCACCTGAATAACGTATTATGAGTTTAGCCCAGAGTTATAAAAAGAATGTTTTCTGCTTAGAAGGAGATTGGCAAAAAGATATGCGCGATAATTCAAGTATTCGTGCAGCCCTAATTTTCTTACAACAGAACAATGATATTAAGTATATATACAAGCAGTGTGGCACAAGAGAGAATCTTGAATACTATCTTTCTTTATGGAAGCTGAGAAAGTATGCACCATACTCTATAGCCTATTTTGCTTTTCACGGACAACCGGAAAGCATACAAGTTGGAAAGGAGTTTGTTACTCTTGATGAATTAGGTGACATGCTGCACGATAGCTGCCATGATAAAATAATACACTTCGGCAGTTGCAAAACACTTAACACCGATGAGAAAACGATAAAACGTTTTTTAGAAAGCACAGGGGCATTATGTGTATGCGGTTTCGAATCGGAAATTAATTTTGTAGAGAGTTCTGCATTTGATATGATACTTATTGAAATGTTCCAGCAATATAAGGACATGCGAATGCTTGACAAGAATATTCGTAAAAACTACCGTAGCTTTGTTAAAAGGCTGCAATTCAAATTGATATACCCGTAATGGAAATTAAAACCAATCAAGACTCAGTATTTAACTTCACATTTAAAGTGAAGTGTATTATTCTGCTTGTTATTGGTTTCGTGTTCTATATTAATACGGTAGCTAATGAAGCAGCCCTGGATGATGGGATTGTAATTATTCACAATGATTATGTACAGAAAGGTTTTAAAGGCGTAGGTAAAATACTTTCTACCGACGCATACGATAGTTATTACAAATCTATGAATGCTAACCAGATGTTAGCAGGTGGTAGGTATCGTCCACTATCTATTGTAGTGTTTGCTATTGAGCATGAAATAATAGGCAGCGACTCCTGGCACATAATGCATTTTGTAAGCATCTTATTTTACCTGCTATGTATACTTGTTATATTTTACTTCCTGCATAATTACTTCTTCAAAAAAACATCCTGGGGAGAAGACATGGCATTTCTTGCCACTATACTCTTTGCCATTCACCCAATGCATACTGAAGTGGTGGCTAACGTAAAGAGCCTTGATGAAATACTTTCCTTATTATGTATTGGCCTTACTCTCATATTCGCCCTGCGCTATCTTGAGAAAAAGGAGCCACTCATGATGATTTTCCCATTGACGTTTTACTTTTTAGCATTACTGGCTAAGGAATATGGCGTGATGATGCTGTTTGTATTCCCTCTCGTTTTCTATCTGCTTGCCAATAAAAAACCATTAGACTCACTAGTATGTACAATGCCTTATATTGCAATTGTGGCCCTGTACTTATATGTTAGATTCCAGTCTATTGGTATTCCATATGTAGCATCGAAGGAAGAATTAAATAATGCGCATGCCTTTACCCAACATATGCAAAGGCTATCTAGTTATATAGTAATTGTAAACCTTGTCTCTGCTATAGCAGTGCCTGTGGTCTATTATTTCTACTTCAAGAAAAACCTGGCTACCGCATTATATAATAGTATTCCTTATTACATTGTTTTCTTGTTATTCTTGCTTCGCCCTATCCAATTCCCCAATATAGCACACAGCGTACCTACCGATGAAATTCTGAACAACCCGTATATGCTTGCAACGCCCATGCAAAAAACAGCATCGGAAATATTTGTACTGGGGAAATATCTCTATATGATGTTCATTCCTTATCCACTGTCCAGTGATTATTCATACGCTGCCCTACCTTATCGCGATTTCTCTGATCCTCTTGTAGTACTTTCTATCCTTACTTATGTGTTCCTTTTTGCATGGCTTGTATGGTTGGTTATCAAAAAAAATATCCTGGCTATTCCACTTGCATTTTACCTGGTAAATATATTCATGGTTTCAAACTTATTGCTCGACCTTGGAGCTACTATGGGTGAACGTCTAGCATTTCATTCTTCACTCGGATTTGTCATCATATTATCATACGGAGTATTAACTCTTTTAAAGAAGATATCGTTGCAACAAAAAAGGATAATGGTTATGGGACTCACCAGTGTTCTTGTAGTATTGTGTGCTGCAGAAGACTTGCCCCGTAATATGCAGTGGAAGAATGATGTTACCCTATTCACACACGATGTACATGTTGTACCAAATAGTGTTATGGTAAATGGTAATGCAGGAGCACGCTATATTGAACTATCAGAAAGAAAAGAAAATGCGGCCCATTCTAAAGAACTTATAGATACCGCCATACACTACCTGCGTAAGTCAATAGATATGCACAAAACATATACAAATAGTTATTTGAATATTGGTATTGCATTTTACAAACTTGAAATGCCCGATTCAGCAAAATACTATTGGGACATAGCCAAGAAATTATACCCTGATCATCCTAACCTGAAGACCTACTATCCACTCTTAGCACAAGAATACCTGAATAAGGCAATGGCATTCGGAAAAACAGGAGATATAGAAGGTGCAATACGAATAATGAAGAAAGCATTGCGTGCAGATAACGACAATGCTGATGTGTGGTATAACTTAGGCGGAGCATACTTTACCGTCAAGCAATACGATTCTGCTCGATATGCTTGGAACACAACACTTACCTTAAAGCCTGAATACCCACAGGCAAAACAGGGCTTAAGTGCATTACCTCCTCCAACTAAAGGAGTTGAAATAAAAGGGATCAGATAATTTAGTTGATGAGCAAAAACGCCACCCCTTCACTTGCTCCATCCTTATTAGGGCTTACCTATAAAGCCAAGTGCATAATACTTGCAGTTCTAAGTTTCTGCCTTTATGTAAATACACTGGGCAATGAATATGCCTTAGACGATTACCTGGTTATTACGGATAACCAATATGTACACCAAGGGTTCAAGGGGATAAAAAAGATACTTACATCGGACGTAGACGATAGCTACACCAGGCAAATGAATGGTAACCCCGGTCTATCCGGAGGCCGTTACCGTCCTTTATCCATAATACTTTTTGCCGTAGAGCAGCAATTCTTTGGTGACTCTCCATTGATAAGGCATTTTGTGAATGTAGTTTGCTATATGCTCTGCATACTTGCCATGTTCTATTTCTTGCGCAATTACTTATTTAAAAATCTGCCCGAAGGTGAGGATTGCTCTTTTATTGCCGCGCTATTGTTTGCTCTACACCCCATACATACGGAGGTAGTGGCCAATGCCAAGGGTATTGACGAAATACTCTCGCTGCTCTTTATACTTCTCACATTTACATTCAGCCTAAAGCATTTTGAAACTAAGAAAACAAAGGACCTTTTAATTGCACTCGCATGTTTCTTTCTTGCTCTTTTCTCAAAAGAATATGCAGTTACACTTATAGTTCTTTTACCATTACTATTTTATCTACTGGCCGGTAAAACCATAAAAGAATCAATTATCAGCGCAATACCATACTATGGTATTGCACTAGTTTACTTGCTCTTACGCTTTTCTGCTGTCGGCTTCCCTAAAAGCGTTCCGAGCAACGATATATTAATGAATCCATATTTATTTGCTGCTCCAGGACAGAAACTAGCAACAGAGTTATTTGTGCTAAGCAAATACCTATACATGCTTTTCATTCCTTATCCTTTGGCCTGTGATTATTCATATTCTCAAATCCCTTATCACAATTTATCTGACTTATCTGTATGGGCATCGGTGCTATTATATATAGGTATTGCAATCTGGGGCGTATTCCTGCTTATCAAGAAAAACATTCTCGCATTTCCGGTTTTATTTTACTTAGCCAACATTGCATTGATATCGAATTTTGTAATGGACTTAGGGGGAACCATGGGAGAACGCTTAATATTCCATTCTTCATTTGGCTTTATTGTAGTTATAGCATATGGACTTGTTCTTATAACCGGAAAATTGAATGCACAAACCAAAAAGATTGTTCTGGCATCCTTACTGGGCCTATTACTGTTAGTGTTCGGAAGAGAAGTGATTAAGAGAAATCCGGAATGGAAAAATGACGTTTCATTATTTAGTGCCGATATTCATTCTGCACCAAACAGCTTTATGGTGAATAGCAATTTAGGTGCAAACTATATAAGGTTGGCCCAGTTGCCTGAGAATTCTTCACGATCTTCTGCATTAGTTGATTCAGCCATGAAATACGTTCACAGATCGATCGTACTGCATAAAACCCCATATGTAAATAGCATACTGAACATGGGTATTATCTATTACTTGCGAGGCATACCCGATTCAGCATTATCGTATTGCGATACGGCAAGAAAAATATTCCCGGGCTATCCGGAATTAAGGGCATTCCTGCCAATACTTGCCCATCAGTATTTGAATAAGGCCCTTGCATTAGCCCAGAAAGGGAATGTACAAGAAGGAATACATGAATTAAAAATGGGCTTACGAGCCGACAATAATAATCCGGACGTTTGGTATAACCTTGGTGGGGCTTATTACACCATTAAACAATTTGACTCTGCAAGATTTGCCTGGAATGCAGCCCTCACCTTAAAACCAGATTACGATCAGGCTAAACAGGGATTAGCAGCGCTGCCTCCCGCAACCAGTGGTGTTGAAATTAAAGGGATTAAATAAGAATTACAAATGTCCTTCTACAAAGGCTACGCTCTTTTGAATAGCCTCGTACATCACTCTGTCCTTATCAATAAACGGAACTTGTTTTTGGAAATCGGAAAGCAGCTCTTGTAGAACAGGGGAAGTTTTATCGGGCCTACGGAAAGTCAATGCTTGCGCCGCAGCAATCAACTCAATAGCCAATATCGTTTTAAGGTTCTGAACAATTCTAAAGCACTTGGTTGCAGCATTGGCACCCATACTCACATAGTCCTCTTGCCCGTTGGAAGAAACAATACTATCTATCGATGCCGGTGTTGCATACTGCTTATTCTGGCTAACTATTGATGCAGCATTATATTGCAGTATCATCAACCCTGAATTAAGCCCAGCATCCTTAGCGAGGAATGCGGGCAAGCCTCTTTCACCTGAAATAAGCTTATAGGTCCTTCTTTCAGATATATTCCCAAGATCTGCCATAGCAATACCCATATAATCTAATGCCATAGCAAGTGGATGTCCATGAAAATTACCACCGGAAATTATTTCGTCCTCTTCCGGGAAAATGAGCGGGTTATCGGTAACTGAATTAATTTCTTTCAAAAAAACACTTTTTACATGTTCGACTACATCTCTTATAGCACCATGTACCTGTGGTATACAACGGAAAGAGTATGGGTCTTGTATATCTGATTTTTTACGGGCAGCTATTTTACTTCCGCTTAATATCTGAGTTATGAATGCAGCACATTCCCTCTGGCCCTCATGCGGGCGAACATCCTGAACCAATTTACCAAACGGCTCAAGCCTACAATCAAATCCATCTAGTGAAAGCGCTGCAATAGTATCAGCCATAATTGAAAGGCTCTGCCCCTGCATTATGAGCCACATGCCATATGCACCCATAAACTGGGTACCATTGAGCAATGCAAGTCCCTCCTTAGGTTTCAACGCAAGTGGCTTCCATTTCAATTCCTTATGGAGTTGAGCGGCACTTTTACGCTTCCCCTTATGATTAACTTCTCCTTCACCTATTAATGGTAAGCACAAATGCGCCAAAGGAGCTAAGTCACCAGATGCTCCTAATGAACCTTGCTCATATACTACGGGAAGAATGTCATTATTATAAAAATCAATTAATCTTTCAACGGTAGAAATATCTACCCCTGAATGGCCATAGCTAAGTGATTGCACTTTTAACAATAACATCAGTTTCACTATCTCTGAAGGCACTTCATTACCAGAACCACAAGCATGTGAACGCAACAGATTGGTTTGCAATAAGCTATAATCCTTAGGACTTATTTTAACATTACGCAATGCACCAAAACCTGTGTTTATACCATATACAGGGGTTTGAGAAGTTGCAAGCTTCTTGTCTAGATACTTTCTTGCAGTATTGACTCTTTTCTCCGCATCCTCTGAAAGCACTATACGGGCATTATTAGCAAGGATATCCTTTATCGTAGCAATATCTATCTTTTCATTTATTGCAAAAAGCTTCATACAATATGTTGAATTAGTTGAGCAGAAGGAATTTCCTTTTCTTCCCCTGTACTCATATTTCTAAGTTTCACTACTCCCTTATTCATCTCATCGGTACCAACAAAAGCAACATAAGCCACCTTTTTATTATCGGCATAACCCATTTGTTTTTTGAATTTTGCCGCATCAGGAAAAAGCTCAGTACTAATACCTGCCTTGCGCAACTCTGCTACAAGAGGCAAACAATGCATTGCTTCCTTTTCGCCAAAATTTACGAACATTACTTTGGTAGAAGATGTAACATCAGCCGGAAAAATTCTCAACTCCTCAATTACATCATAAATCCTATCTGCACCAAAAGAAATACCAACGCCTGAAATATTAGGTAAGCCGAAAATTCCTGTCAGATCATCATACCTTCCGCCCCCACAGATACTATTCGTAAATTCTGATTTGCACTTTTCTCTGTCCACTTTCACTTCAATAATAGTTCCTGTATAGTAATTAAGGCCACGGGCAAGAGTAACATCAAATTCCACCTTTGAACCTATATTAAATGAGGCCTTAACTACATTTCTTATTTGTTCCAATTCTTCAACTCCTTTCTTAAATATTTCAGATGTGAAATGCATTTTTAAAGAATCGAGGTCTTTAACATCCTTACCCAAAAAAGCGAAGTCAGCTTCTGTTGATTGTGGAAGGATCGTCCTTAAATTATTTAGAACTGCTTGTAACCCAATCTTGTCAATTTTATCAATTTCAATTGCCAGTTCAACCATTTTATCGGGCGCACCAAGGCTTTCTGCAATACCTTGCAGTATCTTACGGTTATTAATTTTTACGATTACAGGCATACCCAATTTGGTAAATACCTCATCGATCATCTGAATCAACTCGACTTCATTTAAAAGCGAGTTGCTTCCAACCACATCAGCATCGCATTGGTAAAATTCACGGTAACGGCCCTTCTGTGGCCTGTCGGCCCGCCAAACAGGTTGTATCTGGTAACGCTTAAAAGGGAAAGTAATATCATTCTGATGCTGTACCACATAACGGGCAAAAGGCACAGTGAGGTCATACCGTAAAGCTTTTTCAGTTACGAATACATCTTTTATATATTCCCTTGCATATTTTGGAGCGTACTCTTTCACCCTTTCAATTAATTCTTCTGCTGTGTATTTTGATTCAATTGTCCCATCGCTCTTTCTTTTTAACCCAAACTCATCTATTTTATATAGATCTTTCATCAATTCACCTGTTATCA
>DATHOD010000019.1:0-5648 GCA_035485295.1 Bacteroidia bacterium | reverse complement strand
TTCCTTGCAAAGCCGGGCCTGCAATACCACCTAATGAATATGGAATAATAAAAGCAAACATCATCCACGATTGATTTGCAAGTCCGAAAAGTATCATTCCGCAAGTATATAAGAGAAGTCCAAAATAAACAGATCTCTTTTGTCCGATCTTCGGAGTGATCACACGTATAAGTCCACCTTGTACTACCGCCACCATAAGTCCAACGAAAGCCAAAGAATATCCAACCATTGCTTCATCCCAGCTAAATTTCAGCATGGTAAAATATGTCCAGGTAGATTGCACTGCATGGGCTGCCATATAAATACAAAGTATTGATACTATCATCCCCAACACAACCGGATACTTATTTAATTGGCGAAGTGAGCCGATAGGGTTCGCACGTTTCCACTCAAACTTACGGCGGTTTTCAGGTGCCAATGATTCGGGTAAAATAAAATATCCGTATAGGGTATTTAGGAGACTAACACATGCAGCTACAATGAACGGAATACGAGGACCAATCTTTCCTAATACTCCTCCTATAACTGGACCAACAATAAATCCAAGGCCAAATGCCATTCCAATAATTCCAAAATTTTGCGCGCGTTTTTCAGG
Organism: Bacteroidia bacterium; assembly: GCA_035485295.1. GTDB lineage: Bacteria > Bacteroidota > Bacteroidia > JABEUT01 > JABEUT01 > JABEUT01. The sequence goes on along the minus strand of DATHOD010000019.1, from coordinate 5,053 downwards.
AGTGCTTACATCGGCAATATATGCGGTTGCAGTGGTGAAGCTTGCACCTGTAATACCTGCAACCACACGTGTAGCAAAAAGCCACCATATAGTTGGTGCGTATGCCATTACTAAATAGTCTAATCCGAAGCCAAGCAATGATAAAAGTAATACAGGGCGCCTGCCATAGCGATCGCTTAATCCACCCAGTACAGGAGAAAATAAAAATTGCATAATAGCAAAAGTTGAAACTAGCCATCCACCCCAAAGCGAAGCCTGGCTAAGGTCACCATGTATAAGCTGGGCTATAAGTTTTGGAAACACTGGAATAATAATTCCCAATCCCATTACATCAAGAAAGAGTGTAATGAATATAAATCCTAAAGCACCTTTTTTATTTCCAATCATAATTTCAAAATCAATGCCAAAATAAGGGTTTTCCACAAACTATTGTTTATTCTAGTTTCCCCTAAGTATTTAAACGGATATTAAATTGTCTACTTTTATCCTGCACCATTAATTGCAGAATGAAAAATTCAAGACTCTCTTCTTTAATTGTACTTATAACTGTATTTTTTTTCTGGGGTTTTGTAGCCGCTTCAAACGGTATTCTTATTCCCCTTTTTAAAGAAGACTTCCATCTTACCCAGTTTCAATCACAGCTTGTTGATCTTTGTTTTTATGCGGCTTACTTTATTGGCTCCTTACTATATTTCATAATTACCATCGCTTGGGAAGACCCACTTAATCAAATAGGATATAAGAAGGGCTTGGTAATCGGCCTGCTTATTTCCGCATTAGGTGCTATCGGTTTTGTTCCAGCAGCCAATGCGCATTCGTACCCTTTATTACTTGCTTCACTTTTTGTAATAGGCCTAGGGTTTGCATTACAACAGATTGTTGCTAACCCTTATGTAATTGCATTGGGAAATCGCTCAACAGGTTCTCATAGATTAAGCCTTGCAGGAGGGATAAATTCCTTTGGTACGACAATTGGCCCTGTGCTTTTAAGTTATGCATTGTTTGGTCAGATAAGCAGTTCGTTCACACCTCATGCTGAAATTGAAGCTGTGAAAATGCCATCTATCATTTTGTGTTGCATGTTTGTTGTGTTTGCGTTAATACTCTCATTCTCTAAATTGCCTCCAATTACCAGTCACGAGAAAACAGAAAGAACACCGGGTGCATTAAAATATCCACAACTAACATTAGGGATGCTTGCCATTTTCTTTTATGTAGGTGTAGAAGTAACCATACAAAGTAATTTAGGAGCCTTGCTCAAATTGCCTGAGATAAAGGGAATCTCAACTAGTCAGATATCCACATTCATTTCCTTATACTGGGGTAGCTTAATGATCGGCAGATGGAGGGGTTCGGTTACTGTTTTTAACCTTCCTTCTAAAGCAAGAAATATTATCATGGCTATTATTCCGCTTGTTGCTTTTGGTGTTATATGCGCTGTAAACTATTTGCGCAAGACTGATATTTCAGAATATGAATTTTACATTCCTTTTGTATTGATGGCTATTGTTATGTTCTTTTTAGGACAGGAAAAACCGGCGCGTACGTTAATACTCTTTAGTTGTATATCAGCAGTATTGATGATATTGGGTTTAGTTACCTCCGGCAACCTTGCTTTATTCTCATTCATTAGTGGAGGATTATATTGCTCAATTATGTGGCCGTGCATATTCTCTTTAGCAATTGCAGGTTTAGGGAAATACACTACACAAGGCTCCTCATTACTTATTATGATGATATTAGGCGGGGCGCTCATTCCACCATTACAAGGCCTAATAGTAGACAATTACGGGGCGCACATTTCTTATGTAGTCCCTGTTTTTTGTTTTGCTTATCTGGCATTTTATGGATGGAGGGTACGCTCTATTTTCAAAGCACAGGGTATGGATGCGGATGCAATTGTTTTTGAATAAATGCTATTTTCATATCCAAAAGAAGTACTTCAGTATTGAAATTTCTTTCAACCTAAATCCTTTAAGGAAATTATTAGCTTCAACTACTTGAGTATTATAATCTGCTGGCAGATAGGTTGTTTTGTTAAATTATTTGCTCATTAATATTAACTTTTGGTATTTATTGCAATTTTCCCACCCATTTTTTTACATTTGTTACTGTTTAGTTCAACGTTTAGGTGGATTATTCATCAAAATAAACCTGGTATTTTGAGTCAAGTAATATTATGTAAGATTAATAGTAGAATTGTGAAAACGGTATGCACTGTTTTTGCAACCTTGATTTGTATTGTTCTACACGCACAATCTTCAAATGGCTGGTCAGTACACAAGCCTTTTGAACACGATGTGTTTATTGAAAATAAAGGACAATTTATTGAACAAGTGCAGAAGGGTGTAGGTTATCCTATTCTTTATTCCAGTCATAAAGGAAAACTTGATTTATTTTTCTCACAAACTGCTTTAACTTTTGAATACGATAGCGCCTACATTGCGAATGACGAAGATTTAAAACCTGATGCAGACGATGATGCGGTGGTAAAAATATTACCTGTTTTTATGAAAGTGGAATGGGATGGTGCAAACTCAAACGCCCAGGTAGAAGTACAAAGTCCGGTTACTGACTATTTTACCTACCGTAATCCAAAAGACAAGAAAGGACGTTCAAGCATACTCGCCCATGCATGGAAGAAAATTATTTATCATAACCTTTACAATAACATAGACGTTGCATTCTACTATTCATCGGATGGTAAAGGATTAGAATATGATATTACAGTTCATCCGGGTGGAGACCTTTCGCAAGTTAAAATGCATTATTCAAATAATGCACAATTGCATATAATAAACGATGCAATTAATATCCTTTCTCCTTGCGCCAATTTAACCGACCGTCCTCCTATTGCAATGGATGAAAGCGGTAATTCGATACCTAGTTCATTTTCTCTAAGTAAAAATACGGTTTCGTTTACAGCAGGTAATTATAACAAAACTAAAACGTTGATTATCGATCCATTACTAAGCACTACAAGCTTTACTGGAACCAATAAAGCGTATGACCTGCAATACGATTTAGCTGGTAATGTATATGTAATGGGTGGTGGCGATGCAACCGAATATCAGTTGCAGAAATACAATGCAGCAGGTACTTTACAGTGGACATACATATCGACTTTTACTTATACCGATGCCGGTAAGTATTATTATGGAGGGTTTACTACAGACAACAGAAGCGGAAGTTCTTTCTTAGCTGAAGGGCTTGATTATTCAGCTAGTGGCTGTAAGATTGTAAAAGTGAATAGTGCCGGAGCTGTAGTATCTACTTTTCCAGGCAGTTCTAACATAAATGAGATATGGCGTCTTGCATACGACTATTGCGATAACCAGGTTATTATTGGAGCAGGCGAAGGAAGTTCTGCAGTATATCAGGGAGCAACTATGGATACAAACTGCGCTGCTGTGAACGCTGTGAATGTACTTGGAGCTCCCGGAGGAAGTACTCACCATGACATAGCTATGATAACTTTTGATGGCGTAGGGAAATGTTATTTCGCTACTACAAGGCCTGCTAATCCTACTTATACGGGGTATGATAATGTGCTCTTGCAAATGCCGTCTGCAACATTAACCCCTAGTGCTTACCAAGTTTATGACAGGTCTCTATTTATTGAAACCGCTTCTATACCATACTACCCTCCCCTGGTTGTTGCTACGTATTATCTTTATAGTGGTAATGGTTTTAACGGCCTTATAGCCGATTTGAATATTGTTGCTACCTATGATGGTAATAAACTAAGAACCTGGACTCCCGCTACCGGAGCAATTATAGATAGTACCACCGTAACACCGAATACACAATTATGGGGTGGCATTGCATTAGATTGCCAGGATAATATTTACGTAGGTAATCTTAATAAAGTAAGCGTATACAGTTCAGCATTGGGCCTGGTAAATACTCTAACATTAACTTCCTCTGCAGCTACCGACACAATTTATGATTTACATATTGCACCCAACAATATCTTATATGCTTGCGGTAATGATTTTGTTTCAGGTACAACGGTTACCATACCTAAAATGGTTACTGTCACCTCTACTTCTCCTACCGGATGCGGTTGTACTGGCACAGGTTCGGCAACTGTTTGCGATAATTATCCTTATACATACAGCTGGAGCAATGGAGCAACCACATCTTCTGTTTCAGGCTTATGCCCGGGTAAATATCTTCTTACCGTAAAGGATGCTTCTTGCAACCCAAGACAAGACACAGCGTCTATTACTATTACTGGTTCTGCGAGCATTACTACAAGTATAACTGGTACTAATATAAAATGCTTTGGGCTTAGTGACGGAACAGCAACAGCATCTATATCAGGTGGTACTGCTCCGTATACATATGCATGGAATACGGGTGGTACAAATGCCCTGGATACAGGCCTGGTAGCGGGTAGTTATACTTGCATTGTAAAAGATGCAGGTGGCTGTGTGGATACATTAAAAATTACGTTAACACAACCTACCGCGCTTAGTTTAACTACTACTACATTCCCTGCCACATGCAGTTATCTCTGTAACGGACAAGCTATTGCAGTACCCGGTGGAGGAACAAACCCTTATGTATATAACTGGAGTAATGGTGGGACTGGTGCCAACATCAATAGTTTGTGCGTAGGGACAACATATTCTATAACTGTAACCGACCACAACGGGTGTAAGGATAGCGCTGTTGTAAAAGTATCTAATCCTCCTCCTATAAAAGTAACTACAGATTCCAGTGCCGCATTGTGTAGCCAGGCGAATGGTAATGCAGGTATTTCATCAATTACGGGTGGTACGCCTGGCTATACTTATTCATGGAGCGATGGAGAAACTACCTCTTCTATTACTGGTGTTGTATCTGACCTTTATTGTGTAATTATTACTGATGCAAATACATGTACTGATACTGTCTGCATTAATGTGCCATACACGCCCGGAGATAGTGCCAAAGTAGTAAGTGTAACAAACGAGCTCTGCTATGGAGGAACGACTGGAAGCGCAACAATAGCCGGTTCGGGTGGAGTAAAGCCATATACATATTCATGGGCTCCAAGCGGTGGAAC
>DATHOD010000018.1:0-6158 GCA_035485295.1 Bacteroidia bacterium | reverse complement strand
CAAATAAAATCTATTCCGCTGATAAAGGGAATGAATCGCCCGTTTCTTGCTGACATTGCAACTTTTTCTGTTGATTCTGTTCCCGGAGAGTATGATCGTTCTGGCCCAAGAAGATATGTTACCGTAAGTGCCAATATTAATAAATGTGATTTGGGAACGGCTACAGATGCGGTTCAAAAATCAATTACTGAAATTGGCGAACTACCAAAGGGTTTGCAAATGCAAGTAAAAGGAATGTCTAGCCTATTGATAGAGACTTTTTCAAGTTTGCAAAGTGGGTTATTGGTAGCGCTTGTTGTTATTTTATTGCTTTTAGCGGCTAATTATCAGTCTTTCAAACTATCACTGATCGTATTATCTACAACTCCTGCGGTTTTGTTGGGGGCATTGTTGTTTTTGCTCGCAACAGGTTCGACATTAAACCTGCAATCTTATATGGGAATTATTATGGCGATAGGAGTTTCGGTGGCAAATTCTATTTTGATAGTTACCAACGCAGAAATTTTACGACCAAAATACCGAAGTGCAATAGAAGCAGCTAAAATAAGTGCATCGGTGCGTTTACGACCAATATTAATGACCAGTTTGGCTATGATAGCTGGAATGATTCCTATGGCTGCCGGTTTTGGTGAAGCAGGCGATCAAACCGCTCCGCTTGGCAGGGCCGTAATTGGCGGATTGGCGGCATCTACGTTGGCAGCATTATTCATAGTGCCATTGGTTTATTCCATAACCCAGCAGAAAGCTTCATTCGATGACCCTTCTTTATTACCTAAAACAACACCTTTAAAAAACTCTTAAGCATGAAAAAGATATTTTATATACCCGCAACAATCATTTTGCTTTCTTTAGTAGGAACATCATGCTCAAGAAAGGAAAGCGACGCATCTGAGAAAAAAATAATCCCTGTCAATTACCCTTTATATACTGTTAAGATGCAGGCGCTTCCAACTACATTGCGCTTACCTGCGCAGCTTAATCCTTTTTACGAAGTAAGTATTTATCCAAGGGTAACAGGTTATATAAAAACTCTCCCAGTTGATATTGGAAGTGTTGTAAAACAAGGACAATTACTAATGGAAATGGAAGCGCCTGAGGTTGAGCAAAATAGTTTGGCAGCACAGGAGCGATACATTAAGGTGCAGGCAACCTATCGTGCAAGCAAGGATAATTATTACAGGTTGTTTAATACAGCTAAAACTGCAGGAGCAGTTTCACCAAACGATTTACAGGTGGCTCAATCTCAAATGCAATCTGATAGCGCGCTTTGTAACAGCGAAAAGGCAAACTGGATGGCAATGGAATCAATGAAGGACTATTTAATTGTAAGGGCACCTTTCGACGGAACTATAACTCAGAGAAATATTCACCCAGGTGCTTTAGTTACAGCCGGCAACAAAACAGAGATGACACCTTTATTGGAGTTGCAACAGATATCGAAATTGCGATTACAGGTAAAAGTACCTGAAGCGTTCGCTACGCAGTTAGAAGATGCTCAAAGCATTTCTTTTGTGGTGGATGCCCTTCCTGGAAAGACATTTACAGGAACTATTAGCCGGCAGGCAAATTCTCTGGATGATAAATACCGGAGTGAATCGTTTGAAATAGATGTAATTAATTCAAGCAATTTGCTAATGCCAGGGATGTATGCAGAGGTAATGCTTTCATTGAAAGGGCATTCTAACGCATGCATAGTTCCGCAATCGGCAGTAGTTATTTCAACGGAAAGAAAATATGTGATAAGAATTCAAAACAATAAAGCTGTATTAACGGATGTTACGACTGGTAATGAAGCAGATGGAATGATAGAAATATTTGGAGATGTCAAGGCAGGAGATTCGGTGATTGAGAAAGCAAGTGATGAAATTAAACAGGATCAAGTTATTAATTAATAGAGCTTCTTTTTTAGTAGAATTTGATTAACTTTCAATAGTGTTTTTGATTGTTTAAAAGCGAACCAGAACTATAACCCAATATTCATTTATCATGAATACTTCAAATGAAAACAACAGCAATGAGGAACCAGAGGTAAAGAAGCCCAAGTTTTGGGGTACTATTTACTTTATACTCGGAATTGTAGGCCTGATTTGCTCTATTTATATATTATGGAACTGCACCAATATGGTTCCTTTAGCAGGAGCTGCAACTGGGGGGATACTTCTTGGAGCCTTATCCATTCTACTGATTGTTTTCGGATATAGAGTAATAAATAAGGATTACTAACGGAATTAGTATATTATAAATCAAGAAAATTATAACAGCATGAAAAGTATAATCATCTATTTTTTAACTGGCGGTATTGTAACGGTTGCAATTGTGCTTCTCGAAAAAAGTGGATACCGGCTTCTATCGGGTATTGCAGCATTAATGCCCGTATTTACATTAGTGTCCTATATTTTTATCGGAGAGTCACAGGGTGGTATTGCTGTAAGTAAACATTCGCAGTTTGTTCTAGTAGGGACTTTGGTTACATGGGTTCCCTATATGTTAGCTATTAGCTACTTAGCGCCAAAAGTTGGAGCGTATAAGGCAATTGCCATAGGAATGGGCGTTTTTACTCTATTGGCTCTAATCTTCGTTTTGATTGTAAATAAGTACAATCTATTCAAGTGAATCTCGGCAGAGAGCCGGTTTGAAAATGAAATTTAGAACTCGAACTTATAACCTATTCCTTTCAGAGTCTTTATCTTTTCTTCACCTAGTTTCTGGCGTAGTTTGCGAATATGCACGTCAATTGTACGATCGCCAACTACAACATCGCCACCCCATATTTTGTGCAGAATGTCTTCCCTGCTAAATACCTTTCCGGGCTTAGAGGCAAGCAAATAAAGCAGTTCGAATTCCTTTTTTGGTAAGGATAATTCTTCAGCACCTACAGTAACTGTATAGCTTTCTTTATTAATAGATATTCCACCACCTACGTCCATAACATCAGTATGCTGGTCAGCAGGTGAGCTTCTGCGCAATAATGCCTTTATACGGCTTACCAACACCCTGGGTTTAATTGGTTTCGATACATAATCATCTGCACCGGCATCTAGTCCGGCTATTTGAGAATAGTCTTCAGTGCGTGCAGTAAGGAAGATGATGAATGAATTTTTAGTCTCTGGCATGTTTCTAAGCTCTTTACAAGCCTCAATACCATCCATTTCAGGCATCATCACATCCAATACTATTAGATTTGGTAATACCTTCTTTGCAGTTTGAATGGCATTTCTACCATCGCAGGCAGTATAAACTTCGTATCCTTCCTTTTTTAGATTAAAGGAAAGAAACTCAAGTACATCTGGTTCATCATCCACTAGTAAAATTCGTGCGTTTTCCATAGTAAATTGTATATATTTCCGTGAGCAAAGGTATGCTTATTGCCACAGTTAATGAGGACTTAACGATTTCTTAATGATTTGTTCGTTTGGGAATAACATAGGGCCATTTTTGCCAATATACAAAAAACCCAAACTGCCCATACTTAACAATTCCTTAACATTGGCATCATATGGACATAAGATAACACAGGCACTTTTGTGGCGTCCAAAAATGAGGACACAATCACATACCAAAACAATCAAACCTATGAGAACAAAGAAATCTACAAAAATTATGCTCGGCCTGGCAGCTTCCTTATTGGCTCTTGGCGGTGCAAAAGCTCAAACAACTACACCTCCTACAACTCCAATGACTGCTACAAACGCACAGTTGAGTTCAAACGCTATTTCTGAAATAACGAATGGTGCAGGTACTGCAGCTCCCGGTGGCAATTTATGGGGCTATGTATTCGGTGACTATGCTTATGCAGCACACGGAGATTCTGCTGGAAGAGGTACAAAAATGCAATATAAGGGTATAGATTCTAGGGTTGCAGGTAACCCAGGCCAAAATCAAAATGCTTTTGAAGTTAGACGTGCATACCTCGGATACAACTATAATATTAATAGTAAGTTTTCTGCTTATGCCTTATTAGCTTATGAAGGTGACTATGATGTAAACAATAACAGGACAGTATACTTAAAGTATATCTACTTCAAGTGGAAGAATATATTTAAGGGTAGCGATTTGAAAATTGGACAACAAGCTACCAACTCTTTCGCAAATGCATACAACACTGAGCCGCTTATGGGATATCGTTCATCTGAAAAAACCATAATGGATATGCACGGTGTCGATGGTTCATCTGATATGGGCCTTACATTAGAAGGTAAAGTAGTGAAATTTAAACCTGCCGATTCTACCAAGACCCCTTCATTTATTGGTTATAGTGTAATGGTTGGTGATAACTCAGGTAATACACCGGTGCCCGTATTTACAGGTGCAGGAACTGCAACAAATGCAACTTCTGATATTAATAAGAAGTACAGAGCTAATGTGTATTTCAATACCTTAAATGGTGCATTAACACTTGGCTTATATACTGACTATATAAACTATGGTGCAACTTACTACACCAAATCTTCTTTCTACCAAAACGCTACTCAAACCATGAAGGGATACCTAGTGTATAATTCACAATGGTTTGGAATTGGTGTTGAATACTTTATGCAAACTAATAAGAATGGTGAAATTGAGACCTTTGCGACAAAAGCTGAAGGAACCAATGATACTACCGATGCAAAACAAAATGGTATATCAATCTTTGCTCACGGAACCATTATTCAGAATAAGTTGAATATTTTTGCACGCTATGATATGTATACTCCTGATGCTGATTACAGCAATACTACAGGTGAAACATTCACTAGTCATATGACCAATGTTAGTAATGCTGGTAATGGCAATTCTTACAAAGAAACATTTATCAATGCAGGTTTAGATTGGAGCCCAACAATGGATAAAAGGGTTCACTTTATGCCAAATATCTGGTATTATGGAATTGCAAATGGTACTGGTTCTGGCGCACTTAAGAGTGACAATTACATGATATATCGTATAACCTTCCTTGCAGCATTCTAATAACATTAAAAAGCAGGGTTGAAAAGCCCTGCTTTTTTAATATTATGCTTTAACAAATTAACAGTTAATAAATAAAAAAATGAAAAACAGAATCTTTAGGCAATTAGCAGTTGGTGGCGTAATTATGGCCTTCAACTTTGCTGCTTGTTCTTCCGGAGGCGATGGTAAATCAGCCGACAATGCTGCCGATAAGCAGTTACTGGGAGCAGGTGCCACATTCCCTTATCCTTTGTATTCAAAAATGTTTAGCGATTACGGCACAACCAGCGGTATGCAAACCAATTACCAATCTATTGGTTCGGGTGGCGGTATCAAGCAAATCATGAGCAAAACAGTTGACTTTGGTGCTTCTGATGCTTTTTTAAGTGATGACGATATCAGTAAAGCTCCGGCTCCTGTAGTAGAATTTCCTACATGTATTGGTGCTGTTGTAATCAGTTACAATTTACCAGACGTAACTGGTGATTTGAAATTAACCCCAGAAATTGTTGCAGGCATATTTTTAGGTGATATCAAGAAATGGAACGATGCTAAGATCAAAGCTGAAAACCCTGATGCTAAGCTTCCTGATATGGACATTTCTGTAGTTCACCGTTCTGATGGTAGTGGTACAACTTTTGTATTCACTGATTACCTTTCAAAAGTTAGCGCTGACTGGAAATCTAAAGTTGGTGTTGGGAAGTCTCCAAACTGGCCAGCAGGTGTGGGTGGCAAAGGTAACGAAGGTGTTGCAGGTGTTGTTAAGCAGACTCCGGGTTCAATCGGATACGTAGAACTTGCTTATGCTATGCAAAACAGTATGTCATTCGCTTCTCTTAAAAATGCAGCCGGAAATTATGTAAAGGCTTCTTTAGAATCTGCAAGCCTTTGTGCTAATGGCGATATTCCTGCTGATACACGTATAAGTATTACCAATTCAACGGTTGACCAGGCTTATCCTATCAGTAGTTTTACCTGGATAATTATTTATAAAGAACAGAAATATGGTGACAGGAGCAAGGATAAGGCAACTAACCTTGTAAAAGAATTATGGTGGATGATTCACGACGGGCAAAAAGATTGCCAGCCTTTGAATTATGCTCCACTTCCTCCTAAGGCTATTGCAGCTGCTGAAGCAGTATTGAAATCGGTTACTTACGATAATCAACCTATTCAGCAATAAGCGGATAGATGCTTAATCATCTCACCGCCCGCTAATAGTTCTTTTTTGT
>DATHOD010000017.1:0-8701 GCA_035485295.1 Bacteroidia bacterium | reverse complement strand
TTGATGAAATAAACTGAGCTTACGCTGTATGCATAGCAAAATGCTTACTTTATGGATAGGGGGTGAATAATTTACCAGGACCGTTTCTCTAAACCATAAGTTGCACCAGTACTTAGTTCCATTTTCGATATAGGAATATTTCTTTTTTTACAAAGATCCTTATAAGTATTTAGGTCATCTGCGGTGGTATTGGCACCAAAAATCATTTCAACCAAGGTACCCTCTTTAAATTTGAATGCCCTATTGTTTTTGTTTAAATCCATTAGCGGTTTGGGCTTTACTATTCTTACTTCGTTCTCATAACTCCACTGATAGAATTTAGGTTTTATTAGATACTCAACTATTTTATCATGTTGAGTAATATGATTGTAATGTGGCATCATATTTCTATAACATACAACTTGGATGTTATCAAAAAAGGCAGGGTCATTAGTAATGTCGAATTTCAAACAGATTCCTTTATGATAATTTGCATAATGTGACCATTGAAGAATACTATATTCGTCTGCAGAAAAACAACACATGCCGGTTTCCTGCATTGCTTTTTTTACCTGCTCAACTGCAACATTTGGATTTTTTTGTAAAGCCTGAATTAGTTTGTCTATAGCAATATTATCAGTTATTCCACAGCTATCTCTTAACCACTCCTCTACCTGGGCATTTGAGAATGTACTATCAATGGGGATATTACAATCGAAAGGGTCATTGAAATCTAATGGGTTAGAAAACCAAAGTTCATTATTTAAGAAGACCCTTTTAGTATTATCATTGCAAGCCCTGAATTTGAATAAATATCGTGGGAATGATTTTTGTTTTACTCCCATTAATATTATATCAGAGATAGTCATGATGTTTCTAAAATGATGTTGCCTTTTTAGTAGATACCTTACTATGTTATGACAAAAGGCTATTTGTGATTTTTATTTAAGTTTCTTATAAATAAGAATATCTGTTCCATTTATTTGTTGTACCCTCTCCCATACATTATTGGAATTAGGTCGTCCCTTCGTGGTTGCTATTAATTCACCATTTTTTGAATCACAATCATAAATAACATAATTATGAAAATCCCCGTCTGATTCTAGAAGCGAAATAATGACTAACCTATCTTCTGATAATTCAGAAATGATTTTCGAATACAAAGCCTCAAAAGGGAAATTAGCCCCACGCTTATTATAAAACTCTACAGGCCTTGAAAATTCAATGTTGCCATGTTTGTATCCATCTACCCAATTCGAATTACCGTGTTTAGCTAAATCTTCTTGTAGTCCAAAATTGCTAATATCCATTTGTTTTTCATATTTCAATACGAACTCGACCGACATAGGAACACAAGATTTCGGGTGAATCTGCTGATGTCCTTGTATTATTTCGTAAGGAATTTTAATCATTGTACTGCTTTATCTGGTTACTAATTTCTGTTATCTGATGGAATTTATTTCGGTAACATAAAAAAGTTTTTCCAATTCATTGGCATATTGGGCGTTAAATCGTATCAAAAACTTACCGACTAGGTATTTATACCTAGTGTTTTTTCTTTTTTACTAGGTATTTATACTGATGTTTTTGTTGTTTAGGCTACCTAATTTTGTGCCGTTAAAGGTATGTACTGATATTCTCACCTCCTCGTGTCCCCCACAGAAACTTCTTCTCGCTTCCTGTAAAAGCGAGAAGAAGCGGGGTGAGACTAAAAAAATAAAAGATCTTTTGGGAAGTAGATTGTAAAGTGGTTTGCGATTTTTACCCCATAAAGCCTGCTATGTAATAATAGCGGGCTTTTTTGTTTGCCCCACCTAAATCCTCCCCTTGAGAGGAGGACTCGTGGATGCATCATTTACTATCGACTAATCACTAACCACTAGCAACTTTCCGAAGGAATAGGGGTGGTTGAAAACTTCAACGGTTTTTTGAAAATGAAAGATGTTGATGAAGTAACTTTGTATCTCCTCCTGCCTCCCTACATATGGGGAGATAAAATTGAAGTCTCCCACTTGTGGGAGATTTAGATGGATGTTTCCCCCGAATTATGTGCTCTAAATCCTAGATAATTGATTCTATATGGAAGAGGTATGTTTAAAATATGGAACGGCATCTGCAAGGCTACCGTTCGGGGCTACTACAATTTTGGGGTGGACAGAAAAAAAATGTACAGTACGACATGATACACCTATATTCCGACATGAGAAAATCATTGCTCTTTCCTTCTCCTCAAAGGAGAAGGACACAGGATGAGGTCGCCTGTGGGTGCGGAGTACACGACCTCACCCCAACCCCTCTCCTGCGAGGAGAGGGAAACATAAAGAAACGTGGTAAAAACAACAAAATGTCCATGGAAATCTATTTTAAATTACAACACCTAGTGAATCAAATAATTGACTTTTTTAATGTCTTGAATATTGCCAAAATGGACATGGTTTTGACAGTTTTGCGTGAAGGATGGCAGCGGTTACCCCACATCCGCCAGTTGGCGGAGAGAAGTAAAAGCGAACAGCCTGACCCGAAGGGGCACGCCATAAAAACCAAACACTGGGATTGTTCACAAATTATATTATTTCTCAATCAGAGTTCACGAGCCCTTGGGGGTTGCCACGCTACGCTCGCAATGACGGGTGAGGGCAACTATTATGTATCTTTACAACAGATAATTGAAGATGAGTAATTTATACGACCAAATACCGCCTGACCTGATAAAATTCCTGCTGGTAGCATTGTTCTCGCTACTGATAGGATTGGAGCAGCGCAGGCAATACATTGATCAGGCCCCTGAAACGCTTTTTGGCACCGACCGCACCTTTACCTTAATAGGTGTTGCGGGATTCATATTGTATGTGGTAAGTCCGCAAACTATGCTGCCATATATAATGGGTGGCGCGGTGCTGGGTGGCTTGCTTACGGTGTACTATGTGCAAAAAATGAAACTGCATCAAAAGTTTGGAATGACATCGTTGGTAACGGCACTGATAACCTATGGGCTTGCTCCGCTGGTATATACCCAGAGCCATGCATTGGTGTTAATTGTAGTAGTTGCAGTATTGATAATAACCGAAATAAAAGAAAATCTAAGGCAGTTCTCGAAGAAGTTCGATAATGATGAGTTTATATCGCTGGCAAAATTCATAGTACTTGCTTTTGTTATTCTACCTCTATTACCCGATGCGCCTATATCGGCCGAGATAGCCATATCGCCTTACAAGTGCTGGCTTGCCATAGTAGTAGTATCGAGCATATCGTATTTCAGCTACCTGTTGCGCAAATTCGTTTTTCCTGATACGGGTATATTGTTAACTGGTGTGCTGGGTGGTCTTTACAGCAGTACTGCAACCACCGTAATATTGGCACGCAAGAGTAAGGAGAACATTTCGGGCAACCGGGTTGTGGGTGCTATTTTCCTTGCCATTACCATGATGTATCTGCGAATATTCCTGCTGGCACTCTTCTTTAACCAGGAAGTGGCTATGAAACTCCTCCCTTACTTTGCTGTGCTGATAGTAGTAAGCACGTTAATTGCATTGTACTTTAGCAAAATAAAGAAAACCGATGTTGGTAAAACCAATGAGAAAATTGCCCCTGCTGCACATCAAAATCCGCTTGAGTTTAAAACGGCATTGCTGTTTGGCGTGCTGTTTGTTGTATTCGCGCTTGTTACCAAATATGTGATTGAGAACTACGGTGCACATGGTGTAAGCTCACTGGCTTTTGTAGTGGGTGTAACCGATATAGACCCATTCATTATCAACTTATTTCAAGGCAAACTAAATATTGATGTTGCAGTTATAACCATAGCGGTGTTAAATGCAATTACAAGTAATAACGTATTAAAACTAATTTATGCCCTCACACTATCCGATAAGTCCATCCGCAAGGACTTGATAATCGGTTTTGGAATATTGATAGTAGCGGGTATTGTGGCTGTACTAATCTAGCTAGAATATAACCTCTACCGCCCACAAAGCGGCAAGCGATATACATACCCAAAGTATTACACCTTGCAGCATGGGCCTGAACCCTACAGACTTCATCACTTTATAAGATGAACCGGCACCAATAAGGAAAAGGGTAAGCGTAAGGCCTTTTTTAGCAGCATCGGTAAGATAAGGCACCACAGGCTGAATGAAGGGAACATAAGTACCCACTATCATGGCAAGAATAAAAAACAAAATGAACATTGGAAACTTGACTTTACTTGGCCTGCTGCGGAACATAAAGGATGTAGCTATTGCTAATGGGGCTATCCACAAGGCACGCACTAACTTAACAGTGGTGGCAATCTGCAGGGCCTGGTCGCCATATTTGCTGGCGGCACCTACTACTGAACTGGTGTCATGTATGGCAATGGCACTCCAGATACCAAACTGGCGCTGGCTTAAATTCAAGGCATGGCCCACCGCCGGGAATAAGAACAATGCAATGGAGTTTAGAATGAATACTGTCCCTAATGCTACCGATGTCTCACGCTCATCACTGTTTAGCACCTTTGATATGGCTGCAATGGCGCTACCACCGCATATAGCAGTTCCACTTGATATAAGGTGCGATGTTTTGCGCTCTATCTTTAATGCTCTACCTAATAAATAACCTAATCCCAATGTCCCTAATATGGAAGCCGTACTAAACATGATACCATCCTTACCCGTTTGCAATGCTGCTACAACATTCATGCCAAAACCAAGGCCCACAACCGAGAACTGTAAAAGCATCTGGGTGGCTTTGTGGTTATACTGCATGAAAGGGTGCCCTGTCGTTTGCGCTATAATAAGGCCTATCAGCAGGGCTATGGGTGGCGAAACGTATGCTGTGAAGCAGGATGCAGCAGCGGCAATAAATATCACCTTCGATGCTAAGCTCCAATTTTTGTTCTCTTCCGCCATAAGTAAAAAACGCCCAAATATAGGGTCTTTTATTTGTTACACTTGCACTACATGCTTAAAACCATAAATTTGTTGCTTCTAAACATCCCCTATGATAATAGACCTGCGCAGCGATACAGTTACACGCCCTACTCCTGAGATGCTTAAGCATATGTTCAATGCTAAAGTGGGTGATGATGTGTTTAACGAGGACCCTACCATAAAGGAACTGGAGGCCAAGGCTGCTGCAATGTTTGGAAAAGAAGCTGCTATATTCTGTCCTTCTGGAACAATGACCAACCAGATTGCTATTAAGGTACATACCCAACCGGGAGAAGAGCTTTTATGCGATGTTACTGCCCATGTGTATAATTATGAAGGTGGCGGAATAGCCTTTACATCGGGTGTGCAGCCTAAGCTAATACCCGGCGACAGGGGCAGATTTACTGCAGCACAGTTGAAAGAACACTTACATAGTGATGCGGACTGGTTACCTAGAACTACCCTTGTAGTAGTTGAAAACACAAGCAACAAAGGTGGTGGTAGTTATTACAAGTTGCAGAACGTAATAGAGATTGCAGAAGTATGCAAAGCCAATAAGATCAATCTCCATATGGATGGCGCCCGTATCTTCAATGCTTTGGCTGAGACTGGCGAAAGCCCTAAAGACTATGGTAATATTTGTGATTCCATTTCGATATGCCTTTCAAAAGGATTGGGTGCTCCGGTGGGTTCACTGTTACTGGGTACTAAGGACTTTGTTGCTAAAGCCCGCAGGATACGCAAACTATTGGGCGGTGGTATGCGTCAGGCTGGTTACCTTGCCGCCGCTGGTATCTACGCCCTTGATAATAACATCACCCGATTGAAAGATGACCACAAACGGGCCAAGCATCTGGGTAGTCTTGTTAAGGAGAAGAGCTATGTTTCTGAGTTGTTGCCAGTTGATACCAATATTGTGATTTTTACCTTATCTGATAAAATGCCTGCCGAGAAATTTATGGATGAGCTAAAAAAAGAGAACATACTTGTTTCCATGATGGGCAGGCAAATGGTCCGCATGGTTACACACCTTGACTTTACTGACGAGATGATGGGTTCAGTAGAAAAAGCCCTTAAAAAACTATAGAATATTATATGCCTTATCATTTTTATAATTCCGAGGTTATTGACATTATTGACGAGTCGCACAACACCAAGCGCTTCTTCTTCAGGATACCTGAAGTGGAGAACTTCAAGTTTGGTGCGGGGCAGTTTGTAATGCTCGACCTACCCATTGAATCGAAGATTACCACAAGGTCCTACTCAGTTGCTTCAGCACCCGATGGCAGCAATGTTATCGAGTTACTCATCTCGCTGAACGAAGAGGGCCTTGGTACACCATACCTGTTCAAGAACATTAAGGTAGGTTCGCAACTGCCACTATCGCAACCGGCGGGTAAGTTCATGCAACCACCCTTTACTGCTATCGATACCGATATATGCATGATATGCACCGGTACCGGCATTGCACCATTCAGGGCATTCCTGCACGATATTAAGAACAGGAACGTGCCACATAAGAACATAGATCTCATCTTTGGTAGCCGCCACGAGAAGGACCTTCTTTACCGCAAGGAGATGGAAGACCTTACCAGGGCTATACCCGATTTCCGCTATACCACCGTGTTATCGCGGGAACAAAATGCCAGCTATACGGGGGAGAAGGGCTACGTTCATGCTGTGTACGAAAGGCTGTTTGCCGCTAAACAACCTGCTTTGTTCTACCTGTGCGGCTGGAAGGTGATGATCAAGGAAGCCCGGGACAAGCTACAGGCAATGGGCTACGACAAGAAGGTCATCAAGTTCGAGCTGTACGATTAAGCCACATTAGTTCAATACCTTCAGGTCTGTCACCGGGTAAATGCCCCAGATGGTACGCCTTTCAGGCTGAGTACTATTTGAATTCGTTTCTATAGAACGGTTGCTGTGTTCAAAATCATAAATGAGCCAACCACTTATGCTTATTTTTTTGCCACCTAGTTTTTCATTTAATTTGTCAGTATCCCATTCACCTTTAAGAGAGCGGGTGTAAGGGGTAATCACTACTACAATACAATCTGCTGTGCGAGTGTTTTTGTCGATGGGGGTAGGGCAAATGTAGATATTGGTGTTTAGTTTATTTTTATCTTCTGTGAAGCAATTGCATTGCTCACCGCTGTTATCGGTAGCACGGAAGAAGTACCCACTGATAGATGCAGCCTTCTCTTCGCTCCAAAGTGAATCATCTTTGCTGTCGTACATTAATTGGATGGTCACAATCTTATCGAAGTCATCGGCTTGAGGGATGCTTTGCCTGTTCTTATGTTTGTTCAGGTTCTTTTCACGAGGACGCAGTTCAGCATGCTTGCCTTTTTTAGGATCAGCTTTACCCTCGGCAGGACAAGGATCTTCTTTACCCGGCATAAAGGAATAGGCTGCTATTATCGCAATTAAAACTCCGCTTACTATTAATAGTTTTTTCATAATTTCTTTATTACTTACTTATATACATCACATCTTTCACAGCCTTAATAAGCTTTGCCGGGTTAGGCATAGCAGCCTCTATAAGCGTAGGCGCGTATGGCAATGGCACATCGGCGCAGGTAACACGGCGGATAGGCGCATCAAGGTAATCGAATGCATCTTTTTGTACTTTAAATGCCACCTCGGTAGCTATCGAACCCAAAGGCCATGCTTCTTCTAATATTACAAGGCGATTGGTTTTCTTAACCGAGTTAATTACCGTAGCATAGTCAATAGGGCGGATGGTACGCAGGTCAATTACTTCGGCTGATATGTTTTCCTTTTGCAACTCGATTGCCGCAGCCAGAGCTACTTTCATAATCTTACCGAACGATACTATAGTAACATCGCTGCCTTGTCTTTTAATATCGGCAACACCAATCGGAATCAGATATTCACCTTCCGGTATTTCGCCTTTGTCGCCATACATCTGCTCCGATTCCATAAACACCACAGGGTCATCATCGCGGATGGCCGATTTCAGCAAACCCTTGGCATCGGCGGCGTTCGAAGGAACTATTACCTTAAGGCCGGCAGTGTTGGCATACCAGTTGTCGAACGAATTGGAGTGCTGTGCCGCAAGCATACCCGCCGACCCTGTTGGGCCACGGAACACAATAGGCATAGGCAACTGCCCGCCCGACATCTCAAGCATTTTGGCTGCCGAGTTTATCACCTGGTCAATAGCTACCAGCGAAAAGTTGAAGGTCATAAATTCTATAACGGGGCGCAAACCATTCATGGCTGCACCTACGCCAATACCCGTAAAGCCAAGTTCGGCAATGGGGGTGTCTATCACCCGGCGCTCGCCAAACTCCTCCAGCATACCCTGGCTCACCTTATAGGCACCATTGTATTGTGCCACTTCCTCGCCCATTAAAAATACCCGCTCGTCACGGCGCATTTCTTCTACCAGGGCTTCACGTAATGCTTCTCTAAAAAATACTGTTTTCATACTTCTTTCTTAATAATATAAATGCAGGAGAATGTTAACCCTATTTACTGATGTGGGTTATCTTAGGTAAACCAACCTTCTTAAGCATACGGTTAGCTTCTTCTACTTTTTCAGGAAATAAAACCTTTCCTGCTAACTTATCCAACTTCCTATTGATTTTTACAATAGGCGTTTTTGTTTTATTTAACTGCTTTATTGTCATAATGCAAATTTACTATTTTTTTCGCTTAATAAGAAAGGCATGGTAATCAACCCCTTTTCTAAACTCGTGCCACTGATTATCCTTAAGCCCATATACCCAAAAGTCCTTTTTAATTTCTACCAAATTATTTGTAATGCCTATTCTATATAACCT
>DATHOD010000016.1:0-31787 GCA_035485295.1 Bacteroidia bacterium | reverse complement strand
CAAGGCAGGTAATACGTGAGAATTATTTAAATCGTAGTTATCATTAGGCCCATACAAGTTAGTAGGCATTACCGATATAAAATTGCAGCCATATTGCAGCCTGTATGATTCACACAATTTTATTCCTGCAATTTTAGCAATGGCATAAGGCTCATTGGTATATTCCAATAAGCCTGTAAGCAAATATGATTCTTTAAGCGGCTGTGGAGCCATTTTAGGATAGATGCATGATGAACCAAGAAAGAGCAGCTTCTTTACTTTATTCAAGTATGCAGCATGAATAATGTTAGCCTCAATTAAAAGGTTCTCGTATAAAAAATCAGCGCGATAGGTATTGTTAGCATAAATACCTCCAACCCTGGCTGCAGCAAGAAAAACATAATCAGGTTTATATTCAGCAAAAAAATCGTGAACGTTTTGCTGATTTCTCAGATCAAGTTCCTGAGAGCTTTTGGTGATAATATTTTCATATCCCAGTTGCTTCAGCCTGCGGACAATAGCAGAACCCACCATCCCTCGATGGCCAGCAACATATATTTTAGCTTTCTTCTCCATGAAGCTTTAATCTGTTACTCGTTAAACTTCAATATTTCGTGACCGCCTTCCAGCAGGTATTTATCTTTTTCGAAAAGCTTAAGGTCAGATGCGACCATTTCTTTCACTAAATCTTCAATAGTATATTTAGGTTTCCAGCCGAACTTCTTAAAGGCTTTGCTGGCATCACCCACCAACAGGTCAACCTCGGTTGGGCGGAAATAACGGGCGTCAATTTCAACCAATACTGCTCCGTTAGCTTTATTTATTCCTTTTTCATCAACTCCCTTTCCTTTCCATTCCAGTGATATTCCTACTTCAGCAAATGCAAGTTCTACAAACCTTCTTACTGAAATTTTCTTTCCTGTAGCCAACACATAATCGTCCGAAATATCTTGTTGCATCATCATCCACATTCCCTCTACGTAGTCCTTAGCATGACCCCAATCCCTCTCGGCATCAAGATTACCCAAGAATATATTTTGCTGTAGTCCCAGTTTTATTTTAGCTGCTGCACGTGTAATCTTCCTGGTTACAAAGGTCTCACCCCGTATTGGACTTTCATGGTTAAATAATATGCCGTTGCAGGCATACATATTATAAGCCTCACGATAGTTTTTAGTGATCCAGTATGCATATAGTTTTGCTACACCATAAGGGCTACGCGGATAAAAAGGAGTGGTTTCGCGTTGCGGTATTTCCTGCACATATCCATATAATTCTGAAGTAGAGGCCTGGTAGAACTTTGTTTTTTGTTCCATCTTCAAAATACGGATGGCTTCAAGTAAACGCAATGTACCTATAGCATCGGCATTAGCAGTATACTCAGGTGTTTCAAACGAAACCCTTACATGCGACTGGGCAGCAAGGTTATAAATTTCATCAGGCTGTACTTCTTGTGCTATACGTATTAGGTTAGTAGAATCAGTAAGATCGCCATAGTGAAGGAAGAAATTAGTTTTGCCTTCGTGTACATCTTTATAAAGGTGGTCAATACGGTGAGTATTGAACATTGAGCTTCTGCGTTTAATACCGTGAACTATATAACCTTTCTTTAATAAAGATTCAGCTAAATACGCTCCATCTTGTCCGGTTACACCTGTAATAAGGGCACTTTTTGCCATAGTTTATGAAATTGTAACTGCAATAATACTCAGAATTAGTGAAATGTACTAGCCTTAAGGTCAGGAAGTGACTAAGAAATAGGGGTTCAGAAGGTTCTCCTTATTGTATGTTAATGGGGTATTGGTATCTGCCCTTAATACCTTTTTACCTATTTCTTCAGCTATAATATGGCCTGCGCCTGTATCCCATTCCATAGTTGGGGCATAACGCGGATATGCATCAGCTTTGCCTTCGGCCACAAGGCAGAATTTAATAGAACTCCCAGCGGAAACCAATTGAACCTGTCCGTGCTTCTCCTTTTCCTTAGCTACAAATGCTTCCGTTTCGGGTGACATATGTGAACGGCTGGCAACTATTGTATAGTCTCGCTTAGCCTGAGCTAATGGCAGCTTTTCAGCTACTTTCATAAATTCTTCCTTATTCTTAGGCAAAGCTTTATTAGCTGCATTTAATATTCTGTACGCTCCCTGGCCTTTTATACCCACATAAAGCATTTGGTGCACTGGCAGGTATATAATACCAAATACCGGTAAGCCATCTGTAATCAAAGCTACGTTAACAGTAAATTCTCCATTGCGTTTCACAAATTCCTTGGTTCCATCTAAAGGATCTACCAACCAAAACGACTTCCATGACTTTCTTTCTGAAAAAGGCACTTCTGCCATTTCTTCGCTCAATATCTGTTTACATTCCGTTGCAGTAAGCCCTTTACTTAAAACATCATTTGAAACTTTGTCAGCCTGGGTAAGTGGTGAATGATCTTCTTTATATTCAACTTCAAAAGGCTGAGCATACACTTGCATAATGGCTTTCCCTGCCTCTATACTAAGGCGAATAGCCTCAATTAACGTTCTTTCAGAAACAGGGCTATTCATTATTCTTATGCGTGATGGAAAACAGGAAGAAGTAAATTGTAAAATTTATGGTAAAGAAAGTAGAGTACAATATCCCATAAGGTTATTGAGATAAGCATATATGAAATCACCTTTTGTTTATCCTGAAAAAAACGAACCGCTAAAAAAGTACCAATGGGAATAGATAATATAAATGGTGTAAAGAAGGCTATTCCTGCAAGCCCCCACCTGTCTTTCACTTTGTGCACGAATTTACTGTCCAGTATACTTTTCCGTTTCTTCTTCTTTGATGGGAAATATTTTTCCTGAAATACATACCAGTGCTCAATTACCCATTCACTAATATTAGCAAACACAATGCTACCTGTAATGCCACCGGCTGTGGTTATTGTAACCGCTTTAAAAAATGGGAACTTGGCAAAAACTGCCGCCGGAACTCCCCCAAACCCAAATTTAACAGTACTCAGAACGTAGATACCTGATACCTGCCACACATCATGCCAACTCATATACCCCCTAGTTATTGTACTAATTTACTAATTCTAAATCAGATATTTAATAGAAATAGATTAAATACTCCCTTCTTACTTCAAAGGTAAAAATATTTAAGTCGAAAAAAAAGCGAAAGGGTGTTTTTTTATTTCGAGAGTGCAGTTCTTTTTTTAAACTGCAATTCTTTTAACCACTTTACAGGACCAGGCAAATTGTTTTTCCTGAGCTGCAAAAAATGGACCTCCTTAGAACCGAAGCCTTTGTAAAATCTTGCAAGGTCCTTATCCTGTGAGCCTTCAAAGTCAAAAACCAGGTTCCGCTGAACATTCTCTTCAATGTAACGGTTAATCAATAATGTCATGGCGTGGGTGTCGTAGCCTTTATCGTTAACACCAGAAAAAAGGAAAATAGCCCGCTTATTACTTTCCAGAAAAAATGCTCCTGCGCACAGTTCACGTTCTTTGTTAAACACTCCCCACACTTGTCCCATATCTTTCTTCACACATGCCTGCATAAGCCTATTTAGTATGGTATATTGGGCATTACTATATGCATACTTCTTGCCTCGGTTTGCTTTATATAAAGCAATTATCTTTTGCGGTGCTACTCCTTTTGAAACTGTGAGAGAAGAAGCAATAGCTTTCTTAAGATTTCTCTTAGTCTGTGTGGAATAATTCGCAAAAATATTATCGTAAGGCCTTATCATATCAATCAGGTGAGTAACGCCTTCGCCTGTTTCAAATGAAGCATCACTTACTCTATTAAATGTATTCAGGTTTACCTCTATGTATTTATATTTAGCCGGTATATGTGCTATAAAGCTTTTTACATTTTCGGTATTTATTCCTGTTGTACTAAATAGCCCCAGCATTTGTATAAATGGTGGCGTATAGGTATAACGGAAGCCATACTTTTCCCCTCTTGGGAGCGGCATCACACATTTGTAATCATCTTCTACTATTGCGTCCCATTTTTTGCAGACAATATCAAGGTACCAGGAATATCCGTAAATCATTCCGTTAACAGAACTGCGTATGCACGAATCCCATTTCGCCTTATCTATATCGCTATATGTAACGAACCTTATCATTTATTCCGTAAAAATAACAAGTTAAGTTTTAAAGATACCCCTTTCATTAAGAACGGTTGCAATAACCTTATTATTTTAGGTTACGCAAAATACCTCAGTATATACTCGCTACCCAAGCATAACATTAATTCCTTTAGTTTTGCAGGGAACAATAAGATGATAAAAAGCCTTCTTCGTTACGCAAAAAATTTCAGCATCTCCCTGTTATTTACAGGTGAGAGAAAAATTGTGCTGAAAGATTTCAGAAGATTCTCATTAGGCCGAAAAGTAATAAACAACCAGGTAATCAATCCATGGTCCGATAAAACATATAATGAAGAAGAACGCTCAGAAGCCTTAACCAAAGCGGTTAACTGGCTGCTGCATTCTCAAAATTCAATGAGCGATGATGGCTTTGGCTCATATCATATCATCAATAAATGGACCACTTCATACGTTGAAACATCGGGCTATATAATTCCTACTCTACTAAAATACGCTAAGAAAGAACAGAAAAATGATATCATTAAAAAACTAATTGCCTCGGGCGATTGGCTGGTATCTATTCAAAAGCCTAGTGGTGGATGGCAGGGTGAGTGCATAGCCGATAACCGCCCTGAAGTGGTATTTAATACTGGGCAAGTCATACGAGGTCTGCTAGACATTTACCTATATACAAACGATAAAAAGTATCTTGAATCTGCAACCAGATCGTGCGACTGGTTATGCTCTATACAGGAAAACGAAGGATATTGGAAGAAGTTTGCCTTTAGGGGCGTACCTAGGGTTTATGACAGCTATGTTGATGCACCATTGCTGCAGACATATAAGATCACTAAAAACGAACTTTACAAAGAAAAGGCACGCAAGAACCTTCACTGGATTATTGATAACAAGCAATTGGAAAACGGATGGTTTGAAGATTGTGACAATACCATAAAGAGAAATGACCGGCCCATACTGCATA
Organism: Bacteroidia bacterium; assembly: GCA_035485295.1. Taxonomy (GTDB): domain Bacteria; phylum Bacteroidota; class Bacteroidia; order JABEUT01; family JABEUT01; genus JABEUT01. The sequence goes on along the minus strand of DATHOD010000016.1, from coordinate 26,746 downwards.
CCATTTCATATACAATTGACGGTTTACTCGATTGCGGATTATTACTGAATGATAAGAGAATAATAGATGCTGCGACAAAAAGTGCGGACAAATTATTTGAACTTTTCAGTAAGAACAAATATCTGAACGGGCGTTATGATAGAAACTGGGAAGGTTCAGAAAGTATTATTTGCACTGGCAGTGCACAGATTGCCATTATCTGGATAAAACTATTTAAGCTCACCAAAAACATTCAGTACCTGAATGCAGCTATGAAGATGAATGATATTTTAATCCTTATTCAAGACAGAAGTGTGAAAGAGTCACTAAATACACTTGGAGCAATGCCGGGTTCATATCCTATTTGGGGAAGATATGAGCCTTTCAGTTTTCCTAATTGGGCCACCAAATACTTCGCCGATTCACTTTTACTGGAAAAAGAATGTTTGAAAGAAGCTCTTGAATTAAGCAAATGAAAATAGGTTTAACTACATATAGCTTTGATAATAAAGATTTCCGTGAGCAGCTCAGTTCCATGCTTAAAAACGGTATAAAGCCTGATTACATTCTTCTGCATTACGGGGGAAAGTTTAAATACAATAAAGGATTTAACTTTCTTAGAAAGACTTTAAAACAACAGAGATTTAAAAGCCTCCCATTTCTATTATCGTATAAGAAAAATAAACCCTCTGCTCCTGCTAAGTTTAAACTGAGCGAGAGTGACTCTAAAGAAGTTGACAATTATATTTCCTTAGCTAATATTATAAATGCCAAGGGCATTAACGCCCCTTATACCATTAATAAAATAAGGTCATTGGGAGTCACAATGATTGCCTGCAATGGCGGTAGACTCCATTCTGATGTATTGAACATTTCAACTGCTGTTTTCCTGAATGTGCATGCATCTAAATTACCTATGTATCGTGGCATGAATAATGTGGAGTGGGCATTATGGGAACACAATGAAATTTATGGTACCATTCATAAAATTTCAATTGGGATAGATGAAGGAGATATTCTTTACCAGGAAAAAATAGATACTTCCAATATTGAACTAAAAACCATTTCAGACTATCGCCAGTATTGTTTCTTTAAGAGCAATGAAATGATGGGAATGGCGATTAAAGATTATTTTGATAAGAAATTATCCTTCACTAAGCAAGATGCTCCAAGAGCGCCCATCGCCCAATATTATATAATGCACCCTATATTAAAAGAGTATTTGCAAAAAAGGCTGGCTCAGAAATAACTATTCGCTCGCTTCTTTAAGTATATTCTCAAAATAAGCCCTCCAGCCCTTCCATTGCCTGGTCTCGCTTAGGTTATCATTATGCCAAATGACAATGAATTCACCCTTGCACTTCCTCACTATACTGATCAGCTCCTTTGTGATTTTCGTAGCATCTTCAACCGAAAGATTTAAATAATCCTTCATTGTACCATCCATTACTGCACTGGAATGCACTTTAATCTGTAACACATTATCCGCTTGCAAGTCGTAAAATAAAAAAGGGGTGCATATACCTGCCCTAAATCCCGGTACACCGGCAAAAATCATTGTATAGTCATCCGTAATGCCAAGTTCAGCAAGGCAGCGATATGTTTCAGGTAATCGTAATCGTAAAAAATGCTGGCGCGAACTGGTGATTTTTGTAGAAATAACACGTTCCACTTTCTTCATTTCTCCCGAAACAATTTCCGGATTGCTTTCCGATTGATAAGAAGGATGAATACCTATTTCGGAAAATACATTAAGCTTCTTAGCAAGTCTTTTAAACGCAATGCTATCCGGAGAAATATTTTTGTCGTTACTCCCACGTTTCCCTGCAAGGAAGAAGTAAATAGGATGCAACTTATACTTTTCAAAAAGGCTTTCCTGATAATCAAAAGTATCGTAAGGGTCCTTTTTCAAATGCAGCAATACCGCAATTTTCTCGGCCACTACATTAAATTGAAACTTGGAAATTGCTTTAAGAAAAGAGCCCATGGTAAGTGTAAAATCCCTTCCTAAATGGGCATATGCAATATCAATGTCAACTGTCGGAATAAACGAATAGGTATTTTCCCTAAAGGCAATTTCCGGGTATGCTTTCAACAATACAGATTTTAATTTCTCTGCCCAAAGATTGACGATTGGTACATTTAGAAAATGATTCTTAAAAGCTAAGCTTGAACCATGGTGGAACCGGTTGTGTTTATCAGTTTCGTAAGGCAAATACTCTTCATAGCGACTTACCATATAAAACGCAGCAGCAAATAAATCGAATGGTAAAGAGCCGTCTGGAGTCTGGTAAAATATCTTCAGCCCATCCCAATCGCTCACAGTTATATTTTGCAAATGAATGCCACTGGCAAAAAGCAAATCAGTTGAATGAATAAAAATTTCTTTATCAGTTATAATTCCTTCTGAATAATTTAATCGAGGGCCGGAATAGGCATTAAACTCTGTAATGTCAGTCGTTATCTTATAGGACGTAGTAATTAACGACTCGAAAAAAAGAGAAAAAATATATTTAACCCGTGATGTAAGTTTGGGCGTGTAAATTAGAAGATATGCGCTCATGCCTTAAAATTACGGATGATCTCCTTGCATATAAACTCCGCCGCTTTGCCATCACCAAATATAGGCGCATAGGTAAATTCCTTCTTTTCACTAAGCTTTTTGTACGCCTCGTTTATTAGCTTGGAATCTGCATTGGCAAGGATTGAATTCCCACATTCCACAACTTCAACCCATTCCGTTTCTGACCTTAATACTATGCATGGTTTATGTAAAAAGAATGCTTCTTTCTGCACGCCGCCTGAGTCTGTAAACACTATGCGACAATGTTTTTCAAGGCTTATCATTTCGAGGAAAGAAGCAGGAGGAATTATATGGAACAGCTTATTCTCTTTTAATTCTTGTACAATATTTTTGCCATGTCCCTGCTCCAGCATTTTCGATGTGCGTGGATGTGCAGGGAATACAACATCGATCTTATTATTCTTGCTGATATCATTCAGGGTGCTCAAAATACCGTGCAGCCTATCTGGGTTATCTGTGTTGTTATCACGGTGGATAGTAAGAAGTATATATTCCTTCCCTTTCAGTCCTAGCCTGTCTATAATAGTTGTGTTCTTCTCAGCTATTTCAGAAAAGTACAATGTATTATCGAACATTACATCTCCGCAATGGTATATACCCGGGTGGTCAAGCTTAAATGGTGCCTTGTAATGTGGATTAAATCCTTCCTTCACCAGATTATTATATCCGGTTTTAGTAGGACTAAAAAGCAATGTAGAGCAATGGTCACAACCAATGCGATTGATTTCTTCAGGCATTGATTTATTGAATGAACGCAAACCAGCTTCAATATGCACAACAGGTATATGTATCTTAACTGCAGCTACTGCAGCAGCTAATGTAGAATTTGTATCGCCATATACAACAAGACAATGGGGCTTTTCCTTTAATAATACCTCTTCTATCTTTTCCAGCATAGAAGCTGTTTGCTTACCATGTGAACCAGAACCTACATTGAGGTTATAATCAGGTGAAGGAATACCCATTTCTCTGAAAAACACTTCCGACATATTATCATCGTAATGCTGCCCTGTATGCAAAATCACTTCCTTAATATCCTTTGAAAAATACTGTTTTATGGCTCTGCTTATAGCAGCAGATTTAATTATCTGTGGCCTTGCTCCAATTACTGTTAGAATTTTGATCATACGTTCTATAAAAGTCCTTCGTCAGCAAAGCTATAATACCCCGTATCTGATATAATAAGGTGGTCAAGTATACTTATATCTAACAGTTGACCCGCCTGTTTTATTTTCTGTGTCAACGATTTATCTTCATTACTAGGAGTAAGATTACCCGATGGATGGTTATGGCATAGCACCATACTGCAAGCAAAATGGTCGAGTGCGCTTTTAAATATAAGCCTTGTATCGGCTACCGTTCCTGTAATACCCCCCTGACTTATCTTTTGCGCAGCAATGATTTTATTGGCCCTGTTCAAAAACATTACCCAGAATTCTTCGCTTCGCAAATCAGCCAAGTGGTGGAAGTATTCATATACATCTTTACTGCCTCCAATCTTTTCTTTCTCCTTTACTTCAGCTACTCTTCTTCGTTTTGCCAATTCAAGAGCTGCTACAATAGTTATAGCCTTAGCCTCCCCTATTCCTTTGAACCGCTTGAGGTCAGTCACTGATAACTTGCCTAATTCATTAAGGTTATTACTAGCGCTTTTCAATATTGCTTTTGACACATCTACAGCCGATTCGCCGGGTACTCCTGAGCCAATAAGAATGGCAATAAGTTCAGCATCAGATAATACATGGGCGCCTTTATGCAAAAGCTTTTCACGCGGACGATCTTCTTCCGCCCAACTTCTTATGCCTGTAACTTCTTTATATTGGGTATTATCCATTTACAACAAAGATAACAGAGTTATGAATTATGAGTTATGAACTATGAATTAGATTACTAATATTCCTTTATGGCTATATTTGATATATGAGACTGATTATACTCTTTCTACTTTGCATTTGTTTTACTTTTCGCTCATATTGTCAGCAATACAAAGAATATAAAATGCAAATCCATACAAGAGTTTCATGCAACCTTTGTAGATGCCCTATTAACTCAGACCCAGATTCAGCAAACATTTGCTCAAATTTAGATTCTGTTGAAATCTTAGTTTTCAAAGATACTAGTGTAATTATGAAACTTTACACAGACTCAAAGGGTAATTGCAGGGAGTTTTCACTAAAAACTGGAGTTTATCATATTGCATTTGGTAAGCCAGGTTATTTGAGTGACCTATGTCTTTTTGATTTTTTACATATGAAAACAATGCCAGGTGGTGATGAAAGTTGCCATGTTGATATGAAAGAAGATGCATCATTTCAAATTAGAAATGGTGTATTTAAGATTTGTATGGAAATGATACCTTCTCCTACAAAAGGCAAGAAGAAAAAAACATGGAGTCAGAATGGTTCCATATAATAAACCTAATAATAAACCTAAAACTAATCATTAAGTCCTCCCTATCGGGGAGGATTTAGGTGGGGCTCTTAGTTATTCAACATTACCGGCATAACCAGCATCAGTATATCCTCACCATCCTTTTGAGGACTTGGAGTAATAACACCTGCACGGTTAGGGGTTGACATACCAACTTTAATCTCATCAGAGTCTAAGTTGGTAAGCATATCAAGCAAGAACCTTGAGTTGAATCCTATTTCCATATCATCACCAACATACTGGCAGCTAAGGCGCTCATTGGCTTCACTTGAGAAATCAAGGTCCTCGCTGGTGAGTGTAAGTGCATTGCCGGTTATTTTAAGTCTAACCTGGTGGGTAGTTTTATTTGAAAGAATCGATACCCTCTTCAAACAGCTTAAGAAAGCTTCTCTGCCCAATGTTAATTGGTTAGGATTTTCCTTTGGTATTACTGCTTCGTAGTTAGGGTATTTACCATCTATCAGGCGGCATATCAACTGCACATTACCCATACTGAATGAGGCATTTGTCTTATTATATTGAATGGTAACCTTACCGTCTTTATAACCCAAAACATTCTTTAAAAGGGTCAATGGTTTCTTTGCAATAATTACTGAATTCTCAATAGTTACACCACTAACCGGCTTAATGAACTTAACCAGCTTGTGTGCATCGGTTGCAACGAATGTTACATCCTTCATGGAAAAGTTGCAATACACACCTGACATTACCGGGCGAAGGTCGTCGTTAGCAACAGCAAATATGGTTTTGTTGATGGCCGATACAAGCATGGTTGCATCGACTTCCAATGTATTAGGCGATTCAAGGGCAATCATTTTAGGGAACTCTTCCCCATCATGACCGGCAATTTTGTACTTGCCTGATTCGGAATTGATCTCAATGCTGAACTTTGTGGTATCAACAATAAATGTCAACGGCTGATCAGCAAAATTTTTCAACATTTCTATCAAAAGCTTTGCAGGTATGGTAATCTCACCTGCATCTTTTGAATCTACTGTAAGTGTAGTCTTAATGGTAGTCTCAAGGTCAGAAGCATATAAGTTAAGTTCACCTTTGTTAAGCTTGAACAAAAAATCATCCAGTATTGGCAATGCATTATTTGCATTCAGCACTCCGCTAATAAGTTGCAGTTCTTTCAAAAGACTGTTACTCGATACAACAAATTTCATCATATTCTATTTGTATTATTCTAAGGGGAACAAATGTATACAGGCAGAACCGTATAACCCTATATTACAATAGAGTATTTATTCACTACTTTTCAACATTTTAGGCTACTGGTGGAGAAAATACCTCACCGGCATCATCATTTTACCAAAAACAAAGTATTGTACTATGGCAAAATCCTTACCATTGATAAGGGCATACATCCTGTCAGGGTCATATTTATAGTCCTTCCCATATTTAATAACCACATTATCAGGTGCGGGTTTCAGGAAAAGCTTCACATCATGTGTAATTCCTGCCGTATCCTGCACGCTTATCTCTGTAATTGGTATGGAATGTAAAATCGAATCTTTTAATGGGGTATTAATAGTCACCTCCCAGGATATACTTTGGCAATAGGTTAAATACTGCTTAACAGCAGTGGTATCGAAGTTGTTAACTGGCTGGTTAGTAACTGGATTGGTTAAGACAAAATGATTCTTTCTCACCACATTTATCTGAAAACTGGAATCAGGCTGCTGAGGGTAAACTACCCTAACAACCTTAATCTGGTTAGGATAATATCGGAATATAGTACGGTCGCGCCAATCCTCTTCAGGAATTAAGAAGCGGCTTGTAAGATACCCATCGAAACCAGGTATATACATTATATAAGGCTGGCTATAGTTCTTATCGCTCCTTGAATTGATAAGCAACATATAGGTACCCAAGTGATCAGCGGTCTCACCACCAACATAATAAGATTTGATCTTATCATCCCCTTTAAATATCTCAACCTTTATCGCTCCTGTAGCTAGATCCTTTATTACACTGTTCCAGCTACTTTGGTCAACAAGATTTTTCACCGCCACCATTTTCATAGTGTAAAGCAGGTTATTGATCACATCCTCTCGGGCCACATATTTGCCATTCACCATCCATACTGCCGCACTGGCACGGGTAAGCGTAACGCTCTTATTATTTTTGGCAGTCATTATAATCTTAGAAATGGAAGTAGTATCCTGCACAGCAAACTCGTTATCCTTTTCATTAAGGGTGCTGAAACCATTACGGAAAAAGAGGAAATAAACTGAAATCAGGAAGAGTATCAGTAATAAAATAAGTCCGCCGCGGTTCTTTTTCATAATTCAATTAGTTATTAAACCTAAAGTGCATTACATCACCATCCTGAACTACATATTCTTTACCTTGTATCATAAGCTTGCCTGCTTCTCTGCATGCTTGTTCCGAGCCAAAGCTGACAAAGTCTTTATAGCTTATTACCTCCGCCTTAATGAATCCTTTTTCAAAATCGGTATGAATAACACCGGCTGCCTGCGGAGCCCTTGCGCCAGTTAAAATGGTCCACGCCCTTACCTCTACTTCACCAGCAGTAAAATAAGTAGAAAGGTTAAGTAGTTTGTATGCCGCTTTAATAAGCTTGTTTACACCCGGTTCATTAAGACCCATTTCATCTAAAAAGGCCTTACGGTCTTCAAAGCTTTCCAGTTGGGCAATCTCTGCTTCTATTCCTGCATCTATAATAATTACTTCCGCGTTCTCGTCCTTAACCGCAGCTTTTACTGCATCGGTATATTTATTACCCTTCAAAGATGACTGGTCAACATTACATACATAAAGCACTGGCTTGATGGTAAGAAGGTGCAAGTCCTTTATGTGCTCCTTATCTTCATCAGAAATCACAACTGTACGAGCCGATTTCTGTTCCGACAAGCACTTATGGTAAATGCTTAATACTTCAAACTCTTTCTTGGCTTCCTTATCAGTGCCTGTCTTTGCTGCCCTGGCACTCTTTTGCAAAACCTTTTCAACTGTCTCTAAATCCTTAAGCTGGAGTTCAATATCTATAATCTCCTTATCTCTAATTGGATTAATAGAGCCTTCTACGTGAATGATATTAGAATCATCGAAACAACGTAACACGTGCAAAATAGCATCTGTCTCACGAATGTTGGCAAGGAACTGGTTTCCCAATCCTTCACCTTTGCTGGCACCTTTCACAAGTCCTGCAATATCCACTATTTCAACCGTAGCGGGTACTACTTTATTCGGCTTAACCAAGGTTTCAAGTTGGGTTAGGCGTTCATCGGGAACATTTATCACTCCAAGGTTTGGCTCAATAGTGCAAAAAGGAAAATTGGCTGCTGCCGCTTTTGCATTCGACAGACAGTTAAACAAGGTGGATTTACCTACATTGGGTAATCCTACTATTCCGCATTTTAAACTCACTTCATTATATTTTCGACAAAAATAGACACTTATAGCAAAGAAGAGGTAAAAAAGTGAAGCCATTTAGTAAATGGTAGAAAGCAATTAGTTATCGGTGGTTTTATTGCCAAATCGCAGTATGGAAAAAAGGGGCACAATAAGTTTTCAACATTCCCTTCTTCTTTTCAACAAACAGAACGGCATTGCCCTAAAGAAAATTACTTTTAGACTTTCATAAAAAAACAGCCAAAAATGTCGTCAACAGCAGAACTCAAAAAGGTGTGCTCTCAGGTGCGCCGTGATATAATACGTATGACCGCAGCAGTGCAATCGGGCCATCCCGGTGGTTCACTTGGCTGCACAGAATATTTCGTTGCTATGTATTACGAAATATTGCGCCTTGACCCAACTGCATTTAAAATGGATGGTATAGGAGAAGATATTTTCTTCCTCTCCAATGGGCATATTTCTCCGGTTTGGTATAGTGTGCTTGCACATAGAGGCTTTTTCCCGGTAAAAGAATTAGCGACCTTTCGCAGGATAAATACAAGATTACAGGGCCACCCTACTACTGCAGAACACTTACCGGGCGTCCGTATTGCATCGGGCTCATTGGGTCAGGGACTTTCTGCTGCTATAGGTGCGGCACTTGCAAAGAAGTTAAATAAAGACAATCATTTTGTATATAGCTTGCATGGTGATGGCGAGTTACAGGAAGGACAGATTTGGGAAGCAGCCATGTTTGCAGCGGGCAAAAAAGTTGACAATCTTATTTCTACTATCGATTGTAACAACGCACAGATTGATGGCACGGTTACCGATGTAATGCCATTAGGTGATCTTAAAGCCAAATGGACAGCCTTCGGATGGGATGTTCTAGAAATGGACGGACATAATATTGAAGAAGTTATTGCAACCATGAAAAAGGCTCAACAGCATTGTGGTAAAGGAAAGCCTGTTATGATACTAATGAATACACAAATGGGTATGGGTGTTGACTTTATGGTGGGCAGCTACAAATGGCATGGCAGTGCAACCAATCCTGAACAAACAGAAAAAGCGCTTGCACAATTGGAACAAACACTGGGAGATTACTAAGAAGTGAAGAAACTCCTATACATATTTATTGCTGCCTCGTTATTCTTTTCCGTTTCGGCAAAAGCACAGACGGTGCGTATACTATTTATTTTCGATGGCTCATTCAGCATGTTCGATACATGGCAGAAAAGCCCAAAAATAGATCTGGCAAAACGCATTTTAGTTGAGCTGGTAGATAGCCTTAGAAATGTACCAAACCTGCAAATGGCATTGCGTACATTGGGTGCTGATTATTCTCTTTACCCTCATCGCAATTGTGAGGACACACGCCTTGTAGTTCCATTCTCCGATAATAATTCTTTGCAAATTCAACATGCTATAAAGGAAATTTCTCCTAAAGGAACTACACCTATTGCATATACATTGGGTAAATGTGCCGACGATTTTGGGCCATGTAATAACTGCCGCAATGTAATTATTCTTATTACCGATGGTATTGAAGAATGTGACGGCGACCCATGTGTTGCAGCCCGCGAACTAGCTAAGAAGGGTATTACTGTAAAGCCATTCATTATAGGAATTGGCAGGGAAAATTTCAGCGATACATACAATTGTGTAGGTAAATTCTTCGATGTAAAACAGGAATCTGATTTCAGAACTGTATTACGTGTAGTTATTTCTCAGGCGCTGAATAATACTACCGCACAAGTTAACCTGCTCGACACACAAGGCAAGCCAACCGAAACCGATGTTGCGATGACCTTTTACGACCAGGAAAGCGGAAGAAGGCTATATAACTTTATGCATACTATTAATGACAGCGGCAATCCTGATACTATTTCTCTTGACCCAAATACCACTTACCATTTGGTAGTGCATACTATTCCGGAAGTGGACAAAAGTAATGTTACCATTACACCGGGCATTCACAATATAATTGCTATAAAAGCCCCGCAAGGATTTTTACATTTGGTAATGGATGGCAATAATGAATACAAATCTTTGCAGGCTATCATTAGGAAGAACGATGATATGCAAACATTGAATGTACAGGGAGTTGAATCGACCGAGAAATATATTACCGGTAAATACGATCTTGAGATACTTACCCTGCCTAGAATGTATGTTAGAGGAGTGAAGGTTTCACAAAGCACAACTACTACTGTTACAGTACCACAGGCTGGTGTGGTTACCATAGTAAAACCAGCTTCCGGGCCAATAAGTATTTACTCAGAAAATGGAGGAAAAATGGAATGGGTTTGCAACCTTGATATTAATCCTACCCAGCATACAGTGGTTATGCAGCCTGGTTTCTACCATGCCATATACAGAGTGCTCAGCATAAAATCGACCATATATACTATAGATAAAGTATTTGAAGTTAAGCCCGCAGTAAACACAACCGTTGAACTTGAATAATTTAAAGCCATGAATAAATATACCTACACCGAAAAGAAAGATACCCGCTCAGGATTTGGAGCAGGATTATTGGAACTGGGAAAAACTAACCCTAAGGTGGTAGCGCTTTGTGCCGACCTTACTGGCTCCCTTAAAATGGATGCCTTTGCGAAAGAGTTTCCTGACCGCTTTATACAGGTAGGTATTGCTGAAGCCAATATGATTGGTATTGCAGCAGGATTAACTATTGGTGGATATATTCCTTTTACAGGAACATTCGCTAACTTCTCTACCGGCAGGGTATATGACCAGATACGCCAATCGGTTGCATATTCTGAAAAGAATGTGAAGATATGTGCATCTCACGCCGGACTTACCCTTGGTGAAGATGGTGCAACACACCAGATATTGGAAGATATCGGACTAATGAAAATGCTTCCGCATATGACCGTTATTAACCCATGCGATTACAACCAAACCAAAGCCGCCACATTGGCTATTGCTAAGCATGTAGGCCCTGTCTACCTGCGTTTTGGAAGGCCAAGTGTGCCAGTATTTACACCTGCTAACCAGGTATTTGAAATAGGCAAAGCAATAACTTTTACCGAAGGTACCGATGTAAGTATTTTTGCTACCGGCCATTTATTATGGAAAGCATTAGAAGCAATGGAAGCCTTTGCACAAAAGGGTATTTCGGCAGAGATAATAAACATACACACCATTAAGCCGCTTGATGCAGTAGCTATATTGAATTCAGTTAAAAAGACAAAATGTGTTGTAACTGCTGAAGAGCACCAAATGAACGGTGGCCTTGGCGATAGTATTGCACAATTATTGGCTAGGGAATACCCTACTCCACTAGAAATGGTAGCCGTAAAAGACAGTTTTGGAGAAAGTGGAACACCTGACGAACTGATGAAAAAATATGGCCTTGATACACTTGATATTATTAAGGCTGTTGAGAAGGTTATAGCCCGTAAAATGGTGGAGTGCGAGCGTTAAGCCCGAATCCGCAACATTCCCTATATTTGTAAGTAGTTAAATATTTACCAATGGCTCGTATTGCTGTATTTCCGGGTTCGTTCGATCCTGTTACCAAAGGGCATGAATCAATAGTGCTCAGGGCATTGCCTCTGTTCGATACTATTATTGTGGCTATTGGCAATAACTCTACCAAGTCTTACATGTTCCCCTTAGAAAAGAGGAAAGAATGGCTGAAGCAGGCTTTTGCTAAGCACAAACAAATAGAGGTAGAAGAATACAATGGCCTTACGGTAGATTTCTGCAAAAAGAAAGGTGCCAACTATATACTAAGAGGAATAAGGACTCCGGGGGATTATGAATTTGAGAGCAATATTGCCCAAATGAATAAAATGATGCTACCTACCTTAGAATCTATATTTATGCTTACCCTGCCAGAGCATACGGCCATAAGCTCAACCATTGTTCGTGATATTCTGAAACATGGAGGTGACGTTAGCCAATTTATTCCTTTGGGCATAGTATTGAAATAAATTACATGAGAAGTCAAGGTTTCACTATTGCTTTTCTTTTCATTTTTCTTTCTTCCATATCGCTTGCACAACCAATTACAATAGAGGGCAGAGCATCTTCTTATAAGGGTGACCTTATTTCGGTCTATTCATATAAGGACCTTATTACTTATACTCCACAAATAGTAGTATCGGGTAAGGTACATTATGATGGCAAGTTCCAGCTACAGTTAACCGGTGTAACTACCAGCCAGTATATGTACCTGAATATAGAGAACATGAATGCATCCATTTATGTTACTCCGGGTAAAACATACCATGTTATTTTTCCAGCACCCGATTCTATCCATTATCAGAACCCTTATGTATCGCATATAGTTGATCTCACATTCCTTGTAATGGATAGCAGCAAATGCCATTGTGCCGATGACAGCACGGGTATTACTTTCCTGAAACATAATGCTGATGACATTAATAACCTGATAATAGATTATAATAACCAGTTCGATGTTTTCTGGAGGCAGTACTATACCTTCTTTGTTAGGAAACAGGCAAACGGAGTATTAGACAGTTTCCACAATGCCATGAAGAAACGGTATGCAGTTATACATAATCCATACTTCAGTGGCTTTATTGACTACACCATTGCTGAGATTGACATCAGTATAATGGAAGGAGAAAAAACGTTGGGCAATAAGTATTTAAAAGGAAGACCAGTACTCTACCACAACTACGAGTACATGAAATTCTTTAACGACTATTTTAAAGATTATATGAGCCTACTTGCACTAAAACGTGTAAAGAAAGGTGATGAAGTAAACAAGTTTTTAAACTCTGCCGATTATAACGGACTGATGGAAGTATTAAAAATAAATCCATTCCTAAGGGAAAATGATTCTTTGTGCGAACTGGTTATGCTTAAAGGGCTTTACGAGATCTATTATTCCAGCGAGAATGAACAAACCAATATAAAGAACCTACTTAAAACTATTATCTCTTCTTCTAAAATAGATGAAGATAAAACCATTGCACAGAATATGCTCAGTTCATTTTCTGAAGTAACCGATGGTGCCGCTGCACCCGAATTCACTTTGAAAGATGCACAGGGTGATGCAACAAGTATAGTGGACTTTCGTGGTAAGTATACTTATATCTGTTTCTTTAAAAGCACAAGCGAATCGTGTACAGGAGAGCTGGATGTAATTACCGCATTGCATAAACAATATGGAAGAAAAATAAATTTTGTATGCATTTCGGAAGATGATAATTACAACGATCTGAAGAAATACCTAGATGATAATAAAATGTTCAACTGGGTATTCCTGTGGGATGAAGGCCACAGAACCCTTCAACAATACAATGTAAAATCACTACCTGAATTTTTCCTTATCGGCCCTAAAGGACTTTTCTATCAATCACCTGCTGAGGCCCCAAGTCATGGCATTCAAACAACCTTCGAGGAATTATTATCTCACAAAAAAAATACTCCCAAATGAGAAAAGTGATTTTTTTATCATTAGCATGCTCACTAACATTTACAGCCTTCGCTCAAAAACAGAATATAAGTGTTAGCCAGATCTGGCAGCAATATAAATTCTATCCGCATGGTATCGATGAATTGAAATCTACTTCTGATGGGAATCATTATACCTCATTAGTTACAAACGATGACCGCACACAGGCCATTGTAGAATATAACTATGCTACCGGAAAAGCTTCCGATACTTTATTTACGACAAACGATATAAAAAATGCCGGACAGAAATTTGATATACAGGAGTATGACCTGGGGCCAAATGAAAAGAGCATACTTGTTGGTGCTAATGGCGACCATATTTACCGCCATTCTACTGCTTATAATTTCTACATCTGGAACAGGGAAAAGAAAACACTTACCGCGTTAATGAGCGGGAATGAAAAAGAGATTTATGCCACTATTTCGCCTGATGGGAATACAGCAGCCTTTATTTATAAGAGTGACCTGTACGCCAAGGACCTTGCCAGTGGTAAGATTATGCGAATTACACAAAATGGCAGCAATGAAGTATTCAACGGTATAAGCGATTGGGTTTATGAAGAAGAATATGCTCTGACACGTTCCTATTTCTGGTCGCCTGATAGCAAGTCGATTGCATATTATCACTTCGACGATAGCAAAGTCGCAACCTTTTCCATGAACGAATATCACGACTCACTTTATCCAAGTGTATATAGCTTTAAATACCCTAAGGCCGGTACTCCTAACCCAACGGTAAGTGTACATATATACCAGGTAGCATCGGGCAAAGTATTAGATGTAAAAGCTCCGAAAGCTTATGAATATACTCCTCGCGTTAAGTGGACACAAAACTCAAACATACTTTCTGTTCAATACATGGACCGCCACCAGGATACATTGGTTCTTGCCCTTGCAAACATAGCTGACGGTATTGCCAAACCAATTCTAACCGAAGGCAGCAACACCTATATCGATATTAACGATGTACTTACTTTCATCAACGACAACAAGGAGTTTATTTGGGAAAGTGATAAAGATGGTTACGACCACCTATACCGTTATTCAATTGATGGTAAGGTGATGAACCAAATTACCACAGGCAAATGGGACGTAATGGATTTTAAAGGCATGGATGAAAAAACACATACCATCTTCTATGTTTCTACTGAATCATCTGCTATCAATAGGGACCTATATTCTATTAATTGGGATGGTAAGAACAAGCAAAGGCTATCAAAGAAAACCGGTTTTAATGATGCTGAATTCAGTTCTACTTTTCATTATTACATCAACACCTATTCGGAAGCAAACCGTCCGGGTTATATTACATTGGATAGTTCTAATGGCAAGCAATTAAGGGTGTTAGAAGACAATATGGAGCTGATTGATACACTTGGGCACTATAATCTTTCACCTAAAACATTCTTCACATTCACCACAGCACAAGGTAATAACCTGAATGGCTGGATGATGAAGCCAACCAATTTCGATTCCACTAAAAAATATCCAGTGTTGATGTATGTATACGGTGGCCCGGGAAGTAATACAGTGAACAATGAGTTCGACCCATTTGATTATATGTGGTTCCAAATGCTTTGTGAAAAAGGCTACATAGTAGTATCTGTTGAAAACCGGGGTACACAAGGCAGAGGTTCTGAATTTAAAAAGTGTACTTACCTGCACCTGGGTAAGCACGAAGTACAAGACCAGATTGAAGGTGTAAAATTCCTCTGCTCTAAGGCTTATGTAGATAATACCCGCGTTGGTATATGGGGATGGAGCTATGGAGGGTATATGGCGGCTATGTGCATTAGCGAAGGAGCCGATTATTTTAAAACAGCCATCTCGGTAGCGCCTGTTACCGACTGGAGTTTCTATGACAGTATTTATACCGAACGCTACATGCGCACACCAAAAGAAAATGAAGATGGATATGAAGAAGGTTCGCCTATAAAATATGCACATAAGGTAAAAGGGCATTACCTGCTTATACATGGTACCGGCGATGACAACGTGCACTTCCAGAACAGTATAGAATGGATACGTGCCCTACAAAAGAACAATGTACCATTCTCGTTAATGATCTATCCAGACAAGAATCACGGTATAAATGGAGGTAATACCCGCTTCTATCTTTTCAACGAACTGACTGATTTTATTTCAACCAATCTATAAGCTGATTCATGCAATATACAGGTAACATACGTTCCAAACTGCCTAATGTTGGCACCACAATCTTCACGGTTATGTCGCAATTGGCAAACCAACATAATGCTATAAATCTTTCACAAGGCTTTCCGAATTTTGAGTGTTCACCTGAATTAGTTCGATTGGTAGACGAGTACATGAAAAAAGGGATGAACCAATATGCACCTATGCAGGGAATATTGCCTTTACGCGAGGTAATAGCAGCAAAAATGCACGACTTATATGGCGCTAATTACAACCCGGACAGAGAGATAAATATTACTGCCGGAGGAACACAGGCTATTTATGCTGCAATTACAGCCGTTATAAATGAAGGTGACGAAGTAATTGTATTGGAACCTGCTTACGATTGCTATGTACCGGCTATAGAACTTAATGGTGGCATACCAATATTTGTAAAACTAAAAGCACCAGAATATACTATTGACTGGAGCCAGGTTAAGAAACTAGTAAGCCAGCGCACTCGCATGATAATAATAAATACTCCGCATAACCCAACCGGAGCAATGATGAGTGCAGCGGATATGAAGGAATTGGAAAAGATAACGCGCGATACCGATATTATTATTTTGAGTGATGAAGTATACGAGCACATTGTATTCGATAAGAACGAACACCAGAGTGTATGCCGTTTCCCGAAACTGGCTGAACGCAGCTTTGTAGTATTCTCATTCGGTAAAACATACCATACCACGGGTTGGAAAACAGGTTATGTATTAGCACCTGAAAAGCTAATGACCGAGTTCCGCCGTGTGCACCAGTTTATGGTATTTTGCGTAAACACTCCATTGCAATATGCCCTTGCCGATTATATGAAACACAAAGAAGCATATATACAGCTCGGCAGTTTTTACCAGGAGAAGAGAGATTACTTTATAAACCTAATTAAGGGCTCAAAGTTCAAGTTCACTCCTGCATCGGGTTCTTATTTTCAATTGCTGGATTATAGCGGTATTACCAAAGAAAAGGATACTGAGTATGCTATAAGATTGACTAAGGAAATGGGAGTAGCAAGTGTGCCTACTTCGGTATTCTACCACGAACCGGAAGACAACAAATTATTGCGTTTTTGTTTTGCAAAGACCAATGAAACCCTTGAAAAAGCTGCAGAGAAGCTCTGCAAAGTATAATGGAAGATTTAAAAATAACCATAGTACAATCTGTATTACATTGGGAGGATATTGATGCCAACCTTGCCATGTTTACTGAAACATTGGGCAGTGTTGCAAATGCATCTACCGACCTGATAGTATTACCTGAAATGTTTACTACAGGCTTTACTATGAATGCAAGCCAGTTTGCTGAAGACATGAATGGCAGGGCTGTGAAGTGGATGCAGAAAATGGCGGCGGAAAAGAAATGCGTAATTACCGGAAGCCTTAATATAAAAGAGAACGGCTATAATTATAACCGCCTGGTGTGGATGAGGCCTGACGGCATTTTTGAGACCTATGACAAGCGCCACCTCTTCCGTATGGGAGAAGAGAACAATACTTACACTCGCGGGACCAAACGCATTATAGTGGAACTTAAAGGCTGGAAAATATGCCCGCTTGTTTGTTACGATCTTCGCTTCCCGGTATGGAGCAGAAATAATAATGCATACGATTGCCTAATATACGTTGCTAACTGGCCCGATGCGCGTAGCTACCCATGGCGACAGTTACTTATAGCACGTGCAATAGAGAACCAGACATATGTTATTGGTGTGAACCGTATTGGTACCGATGCCCACGATATGGCGCACGCAGGTTACTCTGCTGTCATGGACCCACGTGGACAAATCATTAGCCAGACTCAACCTGATAAGCCTTCGGTAGAAACCCTTACACTTTCGTGGAAGGCATTAGAAGAATTCCGCAAGATTTTCCCTGTCGGTTTGGATGCTGATAGCTTCGAGATAAAATAAGCATTATTTAAATTAATTTTAATGAAGCCATTGACTGAAGTAATAAAGAGCATGAAATCCCTTTTAATTCCAATATTATTCCTTTGCTTAGCCCTCACAGAATGTGTCTTTATTAATAAAAAACAGATACCTTCTGATGAAATCCAAAGAATGATCAAGAGTCAAATGATATTTGTTGAGGGTGGCCACGTTGAGTTTGATTGGTATACTGTAGAAAATTCCGATAAATTGAAGACGAGAAATGTTTCAAGTTTTTATATCAATAGGTATCCTGTTACTCAGGCTCAATGGAAAGCAGTAATGAATTACAACCCTTCTCACCATAAGGATTGCGATAGTTGTCCTATAGAAAATGCAAGCATGGACGATGTGAAAGAATTTATTGACAGACTGAATCAATTAACAGGAGAAAATTATCGCTTGCCTACAGATACTGAATTTGTTTACGCTGAACAAGGAGGTAACCAAAGAAAGGGTTTTAAATATAGTGGAAGTGATAGTATAGATGAAGTAGCCTGGTATGAAAACAATTCAGGGAACCATACACATGGAGTTGGGCTAAAAAAGCCAAACGA
Source organism: Bacteroidia bacterium (assembly GCA_035485295.1). Taxonomy (GTDB): domain Bacteria; phylum Bacteroidota; class Bacteroidia; order JABEUT01; family JABEUT01; genus JABEUT01. The sequence continues at coordinate 8,259 of DATHOD010000016.1, read as the reverse complement.
ATTAGGATTATATGACATGACTGGCAATATAAATGAATTATGCACTGGATGGGATTATTCACATTGCTTCTCCTCAAAAATAACAGAGTTACAAAAATTAAAGAAAGGTTACAGTGCTACTAGAGGAGGCTCATTTGATGAGAATGATGCTGAGTGTAGTAATCTTAACTCATTGAGACAATATAATAATAGTGACCACTACATTGATGTTGGTTTTCGGCTTGCGAAGGATATAGCAAGTTCTTCAAATAGAAAATAAGTTCTATATGGTTTATTAAATCTCTTGTAAGTAACAAGTGTCAGTTCACCGGCTCGATGTGTGAGATATCACTCAAGTCAAAGGTTTGGTGCTGTTCACCACCTTTTGGAATTAAAGTCAACATTATTTTTAAAGGACTGTATCGGTGTACCTCCGGTTGGCAAATGGTACCAACATATTCTTCACCACTAAATGTATTCAGCGTTACAATTCTTTTACCTTGTTGGAAAAGAGTTTCAATGTAATCTGCTGCTGCTTCAATTACCCTACTTGAGTTTGTCTTCATGCATCAATTGGTTTTAATGGGTTTATTGTATGTTAAAGGTACGGACGAGAATAGGCTTTACGACTTGGCGAAAATTCAGGTAATGAACAGGTCAAGACTAATAAGTTTCATGCTAAAATTTATCAAATATTATTGATAATCAATAACTTAATTAATGCAATATTATCAGGTTACTAAAACCTGAATGTTAAGTTAATGTGAAGGGAATCTATTCCTCCCCCAGCCCCCTCCAAAGGGGGATAAATAAGTCCTTCCCATCGGGGAGGATTTAGGAGGGGCCGTTTTAAACGAGTGCCTTCCCCGTCATCTCAGCAGGCTGCTGCAGATTCATAAGCTTTAACACTGTAGGAGCAATATCTGCCAGGCGTCCATCGGTAACTTGCTTAGTGTCCTTATCAATTACTATACAAGGCACAGGGTTGGTAGTATGTGCCGTATTCGGTGAACCATCAGCATTAATTGCAAAATCAGCATTACCATGGTCTGCAATAATTATAAAGGAATAGCCTTGAGGTAATCCTGCCTCCACTACTCGCTGCAAACAACCGTCAATAGTTTCTACTGCTTTAACAATAGCGCTATATACACCGGTATGCCCTACCATATCAGGGTTTGCAAAGTTCAGGCAAACAAAATCAACTTCTCCTTTTTTCAGTTCTGAAACAATAGCATCAGCAACACCATTAGCACTCATCTCAGGCTGCAGGTCGTATGTGGCAACCTTTGGTGATGGCACCATTATGCGTGTCTCTCCTTTAAATACATCTTCCCTGCCACCTGAGAAAAAGAAAGTAACGTGAGGATATTTTTCAGTTTCTGCAATACGTATCTGAGTTTTACCGGCATTAGCCAATACTTCACCCAAAGTCATTTTTAAATCATCCTTATGGTATAATACCTGTATACCTTTAAACTTCTCATCGTAGGTTGTCATGGTAAGATAATTTAAAGGGATAAGCTCCATTCCCTGCTCAGGCATATTTTCCTGGGTAAGAACATGGGTTATCTCTCGGCACCTGTCAGTACGGAAATTAAAACATAATACAACATCGCCTTTCATAATGCGAGGTGTAAGGTTATCGAATTCGTCAGTAATAGCAACAGGCTTAATAAATTCATCGGTAACACCTTCAGCATATGATTCTTTTATGGCAGCAATTGGGTCAGATATTCTTCTACCATTGCCATGAACTAAAAGATCATAAGCCAATTTCACTCGCTCCCAGCGTTTGTCTCTATCCATTGCATAGTAGCGACCTATAACAGAAGCAATCTTTGCATTGGTGCCCTTTATGTGTTTACTCAGTGTTTCCATAAAACCTTTTCCACTTTGTGGATCGCAATCACGTCCATCAGTAAACGCATGGATATAAACCTGCTTGCATTTATTCTCAGCAGCAATATCACACAATGCCATAAGGTGGTTAATATGCGAGTGCACTCCGCCATCAGATACTAAACCCATTAGGTGGACATTTTTATTGTTGTCACTTGCATATTTTAATGCATCTAACAAAACAGGATTCTTATCTAACACTTTATCTTTTATATCCTTGCTTATGCGTACCAAATCCTGATACACCACTCTTCCCGCACCAATATTCAAATGCCCTACTTCCGAATTACCCATCTGTCCGTCGGGCAAACCAACATTCTCTCCCGATGTCCTTAGTTTGGAATGTGGATATTGTTTGTACAGGCTATTTACAAATGGCGTGCGCGAATTGGCTATGGCATCTGCCTTTGAGCCATCACCTATTCCCCAACCATCTAAAATTATCAATGCTACTTTCTTCTTGTCATTCATATTTTATTCTGTTTCTAAAGCAACCTCAAAGATAGTTCCATTCGGAGAATTCTCTTTTACCGTTATGCTTCCGTTATGTCGTTTAATTATATAATCTACTAAGTACAAACCCAGGCCTGTACCTTTATATCCGCTTGATGTGCTCATTCTATAAAACTTCTGAAATATCTTCTTTCTTTCTTCAACAGGTATGCCGGGACCATGATCCTTTACCAACAGCAATATTTTATTGCCTTCTTTCTTTAGTTCTACTATAACAGGCTTTTCTTTAGGAGAATAGATAAGCGCATTTTCTACCAAATTAGTTACTATAGAACTGAATGCCCAGGGATCCATGTGAATCTCTACTTTATCTTGTATGTGCTCAACAATATCCCTATGCTGATAGGCACGTAATAGTTTGTTCAAACTATCCTTAAGTTTTTCAGATAAGTCTATCTTTTCAGGGTAGAATGGCAATTCTCCATTATCTATCCTTGCCGATATAAGTATCTTCTCTAATAATTGGTCAAGCCTTTCAGTATCCTCTAATGCATTGCTCAATGCCTGCTGTTGCTGTTCATTGGAAAGGTTGCGCTTCAATAATGTTTCAATTTGCAACTTTAATGAAGCTATCGGTGATTTAAACTCATGGGTAACCGAATGCAGGAATGTCCTTTGCCTTGCTAATAGCTCTGATTCCTTTTTAAATGCCTTACGTACCTGGGCTATTCCTACCAACATTATAAGAAGGAACACACTACCTTCTCCAAAAATCATAAAATATTTTGCCGTAAGCTTCTTATGCAAGTCAGCAAGATTATCGGTCTGGCACATTCCATTACTCTGCAACTCATTAATTTTTTCCTGCAAATTGAGTATCTCCTGGCTCTGTTGTGCCATGTGATAAGCCCACCAAATGAATTGCACCAGCACATATATTACTAATATGTAAAATATGAGCAGCGCCCTTGAATATTGTTTACTTTTTTCCACTTTATTAATTGTTTCGCAAAGTTAAGTATTAATAAGTTTAAAAAATGTGATATACCATGGGCGTTCCCCTTCGGGTCGGGCTTTACGTTCCAAGTCCTCGCTATGCTGTGGGCTTTCCACTTCAATCCCTAACGCAGAATTGCATTTACCTTATTATTCGATATTCCGAAGGCTCTGTTATCTTTGCAAGCCCTGAAATAACAATTATGCAAAAAATTAAGCTTGGCATATTACGAGAAGAGAAAGTACCCCCTGAAAAGCGTGTACCTTTTACTCCGCTCCAATGCAGTGAATTAATGCTCGCCAATCCTGGTCTTGAGGTATTAGTGCAGCACTCTAATGTTCGTTGTTATACCGATGCTGAATATGCTTCTTTCGGGCTTCCCCTAACAGAGGACCTCAGCCAATGCGATATATTATTAGGACTGAAAGAAATACCAATTGAAAAGCTTATCGCTGGTAAAAAGTATTTCATCTTTTCGCATACCATTAAAAAGCAGCCACATAATAAGAAGATGCTCCAGGCTATGCTTGCCAAGAATGTACAGCTTATAGATTACGAATGTCTTACAGATAAGGAACATAACCGAATTATTGGCTTTGGTCGTTATGCAGGCATCGTGGGTGCTTATAATGGCATTCTGGGTTATGGTAAGAGGTATAATATGTTCGACTTAAAACCTGCCCACCTTTGTCGCGATAGAGAAGAAATGGAAGAAGAACTTGAGCGTGTACGTCTGCCCAATATGAAAATATTGGTAACCGGTGGCGGACGTGTAGCTAACGGTGTAATAGAAGCTCTGGGCTTGCTCAAAATACGCAAAGTAACCCCTTATGAATTCCTGCATTGCTCATACCGCGAACCTGTTTATTGCCAATTGCACTCTAAAGATTATTACCAGGCTAAGGATGGCTCTTCATGGAGTTCGAAAGATTTCTACACTCATCCTGAGAAATACGTTTCTACTTTCTTGCCTTATACCAAGGAATGTGACCTATTAATCACTGCTCACTTTTGGGATGTTCATGCTCCTGTCCTTTTCACCAAGGATCAGATGAAATTGCCTGATTTCCATATTAGCGAGATTGCGGATATCACCTGCGATATTAATGGTTCAGTGCCAAGTACATTAAAACCAAGTTCTATTGCGGAACCATTTTATGGTTACAATCCGCTTACCGAGCAAATAGATATTCCTTTTAATAAAACATCGGTAACCATTATGGCGGTGGATAACCTGCCATGTGAATTACCACGTGAAGCATCTGAAGATTTTGGAAAAGAATTAGCCGAAAGGGTAATGCCTTCAGTTTTCGGAGAAGACAAAGAAGGGATTATTGAACGTGCTACCATTTGCAAGAATGGAAAGCTTACTCCTCATTTTGATTATTTAAGCGACTATATTGCATAAAAAGAACTCCATGAATAAGTATAAGTTTCTCCTGACAGGCTTTTTACTTTTTATAGGCGGCACTATTTTTGCACAATCTGATTCAGCTAATAAAGTAACGGCAAAAACTCTCATGAATGTTGTTTGGGAGGAGAATACCGATATATACCAGCTAAACCAGGGAGATACTTATTTTCTCAGCAAACCTGAATCACAGGTTCCGCTCCATCGTATCCGCTTTGCCAGTAATGGTAAACTCCTACGAATGGAAATGATAGCAGGTGGCATAAGTTCTACCATTGATGACACACATAAAGAAGCTGCTATTGCAGCAAAAGAAAGGGAAAAAGCCGACACTACATTAAGATGGTCCTTGATGGATTACCAGGGTAAAACGTACCTCCAAATTCAATATTCTGAAACCTATATGAGGCTGGTACTTGATAAAGTCTCAATACTTGGTATTTACTTTTTAGTAGAGTATAAATATCCTAAGTAGCATCAACTCTTAACAGCAGACATAAAAAACCGGCACCCAAACCAATAGGTGCCGGCCCGTATTAACCTGCAATGAACCTAATTACATAAACCTCCTCAGTCGACATTATCGTGTAGGAATGAGTTGTTATCACGCAACTCACCTTTCTTATTTTCTCCTTCTGAAAGTGTAAATCGAGACACACTGGATTCAGATGAATGTGGGGTATCGCCCAACTCTACATTTCTTCTCTTGTAGGCAGGTTCACTTTCCAATTCATTCACTCCACCCGGGGTCTTCAATTTATAGCTCAGTTGTTTTAATTTTTCAATTCTTTCCTGTGCTTTCTTCTTTTGCTCTTCACTGAAAATAGGATCAGTCATTTCTACCTTCTCTTCCTGCGGTGGCTCATGCATTACCGGAGGAACGATCATCGGCGGTGCAATAGGCGGAGCAAAGTTTATAACCGGAGGAACGTATGATACTGGTGCCACAGGTTCCGGTACAAACTCAGGAGTTTTATTTACAATTTCAAACTCTATATCTTGCTTCTCAGATACTGGCTCCGATTTAAGGAACGGTGCAATTGTTTCAGTAGTATCTTGTTTGGGCTGCTCATTTATTACTGGTTTTACTTCGGCAACCGGCTTAACTTCAGCTACTGGTTTTGCCTCAGGTGTAGGTGTAGTAAGGAATGAATACTTAGGGCCTGCACTAGGAGCAGCAGAAACCTTTGGAGTTATATTAACTGTTTCATCCAATCTGCGGATGATCTTCTCTGCTTTCTTCTCAGCAAATGTAGTTACAGGGTTTGCGCTGAAACCGGTAGCTATAAGGGTAACATTTACCCTATTGCCAAGTGTTTCATCTATACCATAACCCTTGATGATATCGGCAGTTTGTCCTGCAGCATCTTGTAAGAAGTCTGTTATCTCTCCGAGTTCATCCATGGTAATATCGTCATTACCGCATGTAATGTTGAGCAATACATAACGAGCACCACGTATGTTGTTATCGTTAAGCAGTGGCGAAGTAAGCGCCATTTCAACAGCCCTTAATGCCCTGTTCTCACCTTCAGCAGATGCAGAACCCATTATTGCTACACCACTTTCTTTCATCACAGTTTGAACATCTGCAAAGTCAAGGTTGATATGCAGTGTTACAGTAATGATTTCAGCTATGCTCTTGGCAGCTATGTTCAATATATTGTCGGCATGTGCGAAAGCCTCTCCCAGTTTCAGGTTGCCATACATCTCACGCAACTTGTCGTTGTTAATAATAAGAATGGTGTCAACGTGTTCGCGGAGTTCTTTCAAGCCATCTTCTGCCTGTTGTTTCCTTTTCTTGCCTTCAAATGCAAATGGAACAGTAACAATAGCAACAGTAAGTATGCCCATTTCTTTTGCAACTTGTGCAATTACAGGGGCGCCACCCGTGCCTGTTCCACCACCTAAGCCGGCGGTGATAAATACCATTTTGGTATTGTTACCCAGAATTTTCTTAATCTCTTCCAGGCTTTCCATGCTGGCCTTTCTTCCCACTTCAGGAAGCGAACCTGCACCACGGCCTTCGGTTAAGCCCGAGCCTAACGCAATTTTAATTGGCACCGGACTAATGTCAAGTGCTTGCTGGTCGGTGTTGCATACTACAAAGTCAACACCTTTTATACCCTGTCGGTACATATGGTTTACGGCATTGCTGCCGCCGCCACCCACACCAAATACTTTTATGATGGAGGATTGGTCTTTCGGTAAATCAAAGTTAATCATACGGTTTGTGTTTTAGGTTATTATTTGGTTTCTACGTTTGCGATTTTTGGTTTTTACTTTTTGGTTTCTCCTTCTACATCTTCATCAAAGAATTTAGTTGCTCCGCTGAAGAATTTCTCCATGAAGCTGCCCTTCTTCTTCAATTTTGAATGTTGAACGATTTCCGGTTGCTTGATAACATTGTGGTCGGTATAGGTTTCCTTTTCAACTACTTCAAAGCCTTTCATTACAAGTCCAACACCGGTAGCATATAATGGATGGCTGAGATCAAATACACCCGGCGCTAAGTGCTCGTTCGGATGGCCTATGCGTGTATCCATACCGGTTACATATTCCACTAACTGTGGTAGGTGTTTAAGGTTTGCACCACCACCGGTAACTACTATTCCTGCAATAAGTTTCTTTTCAAAGCCTGAGTTCTTGATCTCATAATATACGTGCTCAAGAATTTCTTCCATACGTGCATTAATAATGCAAGAAAGGTTTCTTACAGATATTTCCTTATTCTGCCTGCCTTTAAGGCCCGGTATAACTACTATTTCGTTCTCTTGTGATTCGGTAGGAATTGCAGAACCGAACTTCACTTTCAATTGTTCCGCTTGTGTACGGATTATCTGGCAACCTTCCTTTATATCTTCGGTTATAACATTACCTCCGAATGGAATTACTGCAGTATGACGAATAATATCATCCTGGAAAATAGCTATATCAGTTGTTCCACCACCAATGTCCACAAGTACTACACCTGCTTCTCTTTCTTCATCGGTAAGCACCGAATCAGATGATGCTAAAGCTTCAAGTGTCAATTCATCCATCATCAAACCTGCCTTGGTAACACATTTTTCAATATTCTTGGCAGCAGCAATCTGGCCGGTAATAATGTGGAAATTAGCTTCAAGGCGCACGCCTGCCATTCCTATGGGATTCTTTATGCCTTGTTCGTTATCCACAATATATTCCTGAGGAAGAACTTCAATTATCTCTTCTCCCGGAGGCATTACCAGCTTGTACATGTCTTCAATAAGATCATCTACATCCTTTTGGTTTATTTCCTTTTCAAGATCAGAGCGTGTTTTAACGCCCCTGTGTTGTAGGCTCTTTATATGCTGGCCAGCAATACCCACATTCACGTATTTTATTTCTACGCCCGATTTTTCCGATGCTTCCTTTACCGCTTTCATAATTGAAGCAACGGTTTGGTCTATGTTAAGGACCACCCCACGAGCGATACCTACAGAGTCGGCTTTACCGACACCCATAATATCTATTTTGTTGTGTTCGTTCTTACGGCCGA
>DATHOD010000015.1:0-17267 GCA_035485295.1 Bacteroidia bacterium | reverse complement strand
GACCTGTTTATTAAAGAAGTAGCAAAAGAAATGACTGTAAAAGCAGGTCAAAAATGTACTGCTATACGCCGTGCTATTATACCAGATAACCTGGCTGAACCTGCAATGGAGGCATTGAAGAAAAGATTATCAACCATTGCGTTGGGCGACCCAAGTGCAGAAGGTGTAAGAATGGGGCCACTGGCCGGAAAGGACCAGGTGAAAGAGGTTCTTGAAAAAGTAAAAGAACTGCAAAAGAGTTGCGAGACTGTATATGGTAATTACGATGACTTTGAAGTAATGGCTGCTGATAAAAAGAAAGGCGCATTCTTCCCATCTATGTTATTGTATTGTGCTGACCCAATCAAGAATAAAGCACCACATGAAATAGAAGCATTTGGACCGATAAGTACCATAATGCCATATAAAAATATTTCTGATGCTGCCTTGCTTGCTCGCATGGGTAAAGGAAGCCTGGTGGGCTCTGTATTTACTGAGAATGATGGTTACGCACGCGAAATAGTACTTGGTACAGCAGCGTACCACGGACGTATGGTTATAATTAATTCACGTTGTGCAGGTGAAAATACCGGGCATGGTTCCCCACTGCCACACCTTGTACATGGCGGACCGGGCAGAGCTGGAGGCGGAGAAGAAATGGGCGGTATGCGCGGTATATTCCATTATATGCAACGTACTGCTATACAAAGTCACCCGACTACAATTACGAAGATTACCGATGTATACCAACCAAAGGCTGAACAATGGGAAGACCTGGTACATCCGTTCCGTAAACATTTTGAAGATTTGAAAATTGGTGAAACAGTTGTAACGCACAAGCGCACTGTTACTGAAGCGGATATAGTGAACTTTGCCAATATAAGCGGAGATAATTTCTATGCCCACATGGATGTTACTTCACTGGAAGGTACTATGTTTACCAGCCGTGTAGCGCACGGATATTTTGTGCTATCGGCTGCGGCAGGATTATTTGTTGACCCTAAAAAAGGACCCGTACTTGCCAACTACGGATTGGATGAATGCCGCTTTGTGAAACCTGTGTATGTTGGTGCTACAATAGGCGTAAAGCTTACTGTAAAAGAGAAAGTTGCCAAAGAAAACCGTGAAGGCGAAAGGCCACAAGGTATTGTGAAATGGCAGGTTGACGTGTACGACGAGACCGGAGAAACCGTTGCACTGGCTACTATATTGACCATTGTTGCAAGGAAGAATCCGTAAGTATCACATATTATACTTAGTAGTAACTGATGGGCGATTCAAAAAACCTATATAAAGAATCGCATAGTCTTTTGCGCGAATCCCAAATGATTATCCTCAACAAATATTTCTTGAGGGATCCATCACAAAAATGGTTTTGGTTTTTATTCTCATTAATAGTTAAGGGCTTACCTTTTCTTATTTTATTGCATAGCAAGCCGCTCAATGACATTCCCGGTTTTTGGGGCATTGCTCATGGAGATTCCTATTCTTATCTTGCCCCAATTGAGAGTTTTATTAGCTCAGGTAATTATCAACCTGACTTCCGTATGCCCGGTTATGGTATTGTATTTTACCCATTCCTTCTATTGTTCTCAAAAGCTATAGCTTGTAATATAATCATCACCCTGCAATATATTGCAGCTGCCATAAGCGTGTACTATCTGGCACTTACTGCAAAGAATATCTTGGCAAGCAACAGGGTGTTCTACATTACTTTTTACTTATTTCTCTTCAGCTATTACACCAACTTTTACGATGCATATATTCAAACTGAAGCTTTCTTCACAGCGGCACTCATTTTTGCGGTCTATTACTTTACTGAATATTATCAGAGAGGCAGCATGAAATATTTGCTTTGTACTTCACTACTATTATGTTGGTTGATATTTATGCGACCTGTCTTTCTGCCTATACTTCTGTTATTCGCTTTGCTTATATTACTGAATAAGAATCTGCCAATAGCATCAAGATTTAAAACTGCACTTTTATTACTTATTCCTTTTTTAGTGTGTGATACAGCTTGGGTTGTCAGAAATTATAGCGTTCACAGGAGGTTTATACCGTTAACCGTTTCTGCGCTTTATCCCTATATCGCTACCAGCTATATGCAACCTATGTTTGAATTTGAACAAGCGTGGGGTGGATCCGCCGTTCTAACGGATAATAAAACTTCAGCAATTGATTCCGTTCCAAATGATATCTACACATCTCAATTCAATAATGATAGCCTTGTCCACTTGAAAGACCTAATAGCATCATTACAGCAAGCGAATTTAGATTCTGCAAAAGACGTAGCCTATGAAAATGAACTGAAAACAAAATTTGCCCTTTACAAGTTATCCATAGCAAAAGAAAAACCTTTCTTATACTACTTCATTGCTCCATTAAAATTGACTAAGGATTTCCTTTATGGACAAGAAAACAGGGATATGCTTGAAAGAGGCAAAGGCAATCCTATCATTGGATCAATCTTAGTATTATTTAATAAGGTGCTCTACTTATTAATAGTCCTTTTAGGCTTTATTGGCGCATTTATAGTTGCTATTAAAGGTTTTAGACACAACTATTTCTATTGGCTTATCTCACTCATCCCCCTTTATATACTTATCATTCACCCTATTATACTCAGGTATGCAACAAACCGTTTCTTAATACCTGCATATCCTTTCCTAATAGCCTGTACAGCATATATTTTATGCGAAATTTACGCCAGACTCTCCCAAAAGCCAATATAAACACAGCTAAACGTCTGCATCTATTCGCCAATTGCTCAAAATAGCTTAGCTTCGCACCTCCAAAAAATATAGAAAATGTTATCGGTATCTAATCTTTCGTTGCGTTACGGCAAACGCATATTATTTGATGAGGCGAATATAAAGTTCACTCCTGGTAATTGTTATGGTGTTATTGGCGCCAATGGAGCTGGCAAGTCTACTTTCTTAAAAATACTTTCAGGCGAAATAGAACCGAGCACAGGCCATGTAAGTATCACTCCCGGCAAACGTATGAGTGTACTCACACAGAATCACTACGCATATGACCAATACCCTGTGCTGCAAACAGTAATGATGGGTAACAAAAAGCTTTGGGATGTTATTCAGGAAAAGGATGCCCTATATGCCAAGCCTGACTTTAGTGATAAAGATGGCCTAAAAGCTGCAGAGTTAGAAGTCTATTTTGCAGAAATGGAGGGCTGGAATGCCGAGAGCGATGCTGCAACAATGCTTAGTAATCTAGGTGTAAAAGAAGAGTTCCACAATATGTTAATGGCTGACCTAAGTGGTAAAGAGAAGGTTCGTGTGCTATTGGCACAGGCACTTTATGGCAATCCTGATATATTGTTACTCGATGAGCCTACCAACGACCTTGATGTTGAAACCATATCATGGCTCGAGAACTTTTTAGCTGATTTTGAAAATATAGTAATTGTAGTATCTCACGATAGGCACTTTTTAGATGCTGTTTGTACTCACGTTGCTGATATAGATTTTAATAAGATACAGTTATATACGGGTAACTATACATTTTGGTATGAATCGAGCCAATTAGCTTTGCGCCAGCGCACCGACCAGAATAAAAAGATGGAAGATAAACGCAAAGAACTACAAGAGTTTATCGAACGGTTCAGTGCTAATGCTTCCAAATCAAGACAAGCTACAAGCCGTAAAAAGTTATTGGAGAAGCTTGTAGTAACAGAGATAAAAGCATCTACACGTAAATACCCCGGCATTGTATTTAAGGCTGATCGCGATTGCGGTGACCAGATACTAAGTGTGGAGAAGCTAACTAAAGCCTCTCCCGATGGAGTACCCTATTTTTCTAACGTTAGTTTTACTGTCGACAAAGGCGATAAGATAGCTTTCCTTTCAAAGGAACATATTGCAGTAACTACCTTTTTTGAAATTATAACAGGGGCAGAAACTCAGGATTACGGAGAAGTTAAATGGGGAAGTACTATCACCAAATCATACCTGCCTAACGAAAATGCTTCGTTTTTTAAAGAAGACCTGAGCCTGGTTGACTGGCTGCGCCAATATTCAACTGATAAACTTGAAACATACATACGAGGGTTCTTAGGTAAAATGCTATTTTCAGGAGAAGAATCTTTGAAGAAAGCGAATGTAATTTCCGGAGGAGAAAAGGTACGTTGCATGCTTTCACGCATGATGCTTACCAATGCCAATTGCCTTATTCTTGATAACCCTACCAATCACCTTGACCTGGAAACTATCACTGCATTTAACAATGCATTGAAAGATTGGAAGCATATTATCTTGTTCTCTTCCCACGATCATGAGTTTGTACAAACCGTTGCTAACCGTATTATTGAATTAACACCAAGCGGCATTATTGACAAGCGCATGACCTACGATGAATACATTGTAGATGAAAAAATAAAGGAGCAAAGAGAAAAGATGTACCACAAGGCCCTTAAGGTAAATTAAGATTACCTTATCAGAGTAAGGAATCCATCTCGTTTTGCGGGAACATTTTCGTAGTTGCAGTAGTTTATAATATAGTAATAGGTTCCGTCAGATGCCGGTAATCCGCTCTTTTGCACAATTCCGTTCCATCCGCTAAGCGCATCACCGCCTTCGTAAACTAAAACACCCCAACGGTTGTATATTTTAATATTATAACATTTAGCCCCTTTTATAATTACCTGGAAAAAGTCGTTCTTTCCATCACCATTAGGTGTAAACACATTGGGAATAAATACTCCGTTGCAATCTGTGGTATCAATACTAACAATACGATTTTTACTCTTGCAGCCTGCTATATCATCAGTAACATAATACGTCAATACTGTATCAACAGGTGGAGTTGTGAATGTATTACCAGTTGCAATTGGAGTTCCGCCAAGTATTGAGTACCATTCTATTGTTCCGCCACCTTGCGCGGTTAATGTAACTGTAGTACCAGGGCATACAGCAGTATCTGAAACCAATGGAGGCTGCGTATTATTGGGAGTAACATCAACCAGAGTTGAGTCCTTAGCTCTACAGCCATTTGCATCTGTAGTAGTTAATACATAGGTGCCCGAACTGTAAACTGTAATAGACTGATTAGTAATTGCACCTGGCGTCCAGTTATATTGGGCCACACCGTTGTTTCCGGTTAGTATTACTGAATCGCTTATGCAAAATGTTGTTGGACCCGAGACTGTAATTTTAGCTGCCGGTGTTGACATGGTAATTTTTATGCTATCGTGCGAAGTAAGCCCACATGAAGTAATGTTACAGAAGTAAGTACCAGCTGCTGTAAAATATTTAACTGTATCGTTACCACTAAGGGGGGGTTGCCATTGTATGGTACTTCCCACAGATGAAAACACAACAATTTTTGCAGTATCACCAGGGCATAAAGTGGTTGCAGTTGCAATAAGCTGAGGGGTTGCATATAGGTTAATCAAGATTGTATTTGATAACACGGGGTTACAGTATGAAGTATCAGAAACGACACAATAATAATTGCCTGGTTGCTTGACGTAAATAATGGAAGTGTCGCCACCTATATTTCCTGAAGGGCCCTGCCATTGATAATTTCCGATGCCCCCAGTACATATTAATTCAAGTGAATCATTGGGACAAATTACCCCCGACGATGCGGTAATAACAATTGTCGGTGGAGTTTTTAATGTGACGGAAGCACCTGCTGAAGCGCTTGCGGAGCAACCGTATATATTGGTAACAGATGATGATATGCTATATGAACCAACACCTACCTTTATTGTATCTTTGGTACTACCATTGCTCCACACAAAACTCATAGTATCCTTAGCAATAAGAATAACGGAATCTCCGGGGCAAATAGAAGCACCTCCGGTTACAGATAAACCCCCAATGGCAGGAATAGGATATAACCTGACAAATACAGAATCATGCGCCAATGTTTTAATTGTATCGCAATAATTTTCCTGAATGATTGTATCAGTTATCTGAAACCATCCTGAGTCCTGTGGTGTAAACGAATTTATTCCGCTTCCGGGGCAGTATGTTGTAGCAGTATATGTTATAGAACCAGGGCCTGCAATCCACTTTATTGTTGCCGAAGGCGGAATACATAAACTGGTGTTAGCTAATGGATTCGAAATAGAATCATAAGTAAACATGCTAAAGGAATTTCCTTTACAAAACCTTACTGTATCGTTATTACAAGTGAGACAAATTAATTTAGGTATTATTTTAGGAAGTGTAGTATCTATTGTTACCAATACACAAGTTTGATTGGTACATCCTTTAGCATCCTTCACATTAAAGCAATAGGTACCACTTTTAGTTACTGTAATACTTTGTGTGGTAGCTGTGGACCCATTGGACCATGAATATGAATTAGAGCCATATCCCCCACCCGTTAGAATTACCGATTTTTCACACACATGAATTGGCAAAGGGCTGGTAGCATTGGTATTTACTATAACATTATCAGAAATATTTGGTTGCGCAGGAAGCGGGTTAATAACAACATATATACTGTCCTTGCTTACAATACAACCATCTACACTCGTTTCGGTAACTGTATACCAACCACTTTTTGAAACATATATTCCACCGCCTACCTGTTTAGTTGACCATGTATCAGTAAAGTTTGGCCCTGCTGCCGGACAGGTATTCGAAACCGCATATACAGCACCACCTCCACAGTATGTAACCGTATCGGGACAACCTACATTTATACAAACGCCAACCTGTGGCCGTAAGCAGGCAGAACCATTTCTGTCATAGAAATCGTAAGGTTGTCGAGTAAGATCAATAGGCCTTGCAATAAAAATATCCAGGTTACCTGAAGTAGAAACAGATTGAAAATCTCCATAATAATTATCGGAGCAATATGCATTGTTACAGTTTATAGGATTGGTTTTATAGCCAATAAAATTAGCGCCACTGGTAACTATCATATCCTGGTCGAAACTTCCTGCAGTATATATGTCACCCAAGGAAGAAACGGCAATTCCGTTACCGTAATTATTCAGGTGGCCTCCTATTTGTCTGCTCCATTGCCATGCACCATTACTTGAAGAATATTCCGAAACGAAATTGTCCCAGTACCCAACTGTATTGAAAGTACCTTGCCCATAATCATCAGCATAGCCATTCATTACGCATTCAAAATTCCCAATAATGTATGGATTACCTGAACCATCCAACGCAATGGCATTAGAAGTCACGGCACTACTCGAGCCATCTGCTACATCCCAGGTAAGGGCACCAGCTGAAGTATATTTTGCGACAAATATTCTATTAGGATACTTGTTGGACAGTGTTACAACCGAACTTACAAAGAAACTAAGAGTGCCAGTGAAGCTACCAGTCAGATAAACATTTGAACTCTTGTCTACGGCAATTCCATTAGCAATGTTAAATGTGCCACCACCTGCCTTTGTAAACCATTGCTCATTACCTGTGCTATTATATTTCACCAGGAAAATAGCGTCGTAAAGTGTACTGTAATGGACAAAATCAAAGGTTATTGTATCGCTGAATTGCCCCATTACGTATACGTTACCACTTGGGTCAGCCGCTATGCCCAGGCCTCTATCTGTATGTATTCCAACACCAGACTTTGCCCAGAGAAAATTTCCATTTCCATCCAGTTTAGTAGTAAATACATTAATGGCTCCTTTTGTACTTACCAGTGTTGTTGAACCAAATGTAGCAGAGCCGGCAAATTCCCCGGTAACCAATACATTACCACTATTATCTATATTTATAGCATTACCTATATCTGCCTGTGGGCCACCTGCTGTGGCAACCCAAAGCAATTTGCCATTACGGTCGTACTTGGCAATAAATACATCTTGTGATCCTGCTGAGGTTATAGTAGTGCTTCCAAATGTGGCCGAGCCATAATAAAACCCTGTAACATAACTGTTGCCATTTCCATCGGCTTTTATAGCTAACCCTCTGCAAGAACCTGCACCACCTGCCCGGACAGCCCATTGAAATATTCCCAGGCTATTTGTCTTAGTTACAAAAATATCGCTAATACCTGTTGCCGTTATACTTAATGGACCGAATGAAGCGGTTGATGTAAAATAACCCGTTGTATAGGCATTACTGCTATCATCTAAAGAAATACTGCTCGCTTCATCAATAGTTGAACTTCCTGCCCTTTGCACCCAATAATTCTGCGCAGACAAATTATTTTCAGTGCTAAGAAAAAAGCACCATAATAGACAGAAAATAGAGAATATATTCTTTTTGCTCAATGCCATTTTAACTATTTAAATATTACAAAAGTGGTTTTTATAATAAGCTATTACGTAAAGATAAGCAGAAAGGTTAGGGAGTAGAATAGGAGCAATTACTTTCAAGAAACAAGCATCTGATAATCAGACATTAATATGTTCTATAGGTTAAGAAAACTTATTGAATATATCCGCCATTCTCTCTCTTGCTGCATATTTACCTTCTTGGGAATTATTGATGATTTCATTAATCCTTGGATTAAATTCATCTAGGTAATCTCCCGAAACAATAAGCTTAATTGCATCCTCAAATGTCGAAACAATGCAGTTGTAAAATGTGGCAGTTCGCCTGGGCCTTCTAGTATATGCTTCAATACCGCACTCTACCCTGTGTAGCATTAAATCTGCCAGTTCACGCTCATAAATACTGACTTTCTTAAACTCGTTTATCAATCTATTTAGATTGATATTCGTACTACGCTCCTTGGGATTTGGAAGAGAATAAGCCAAAGAAATTTTCTTCTTATACTTATCTAGTAAAGGGTTCTCCTCACCTGATAACTCAGCATTATAAAACTCTTTTACATTTTTAAACTTATCAAAAAGCGTTACCACTTCATTGATAATATCTTCCTTATCAGATTTTTGAAGATGCTTTAATAATGCTTTTTTAGTGAGCTTGGTCATTCGTTACAAGCTTTAAACCATTCTCTTCCAGGGTGATTAATCGTGCTTTATAAAGCGCACCTATTGCCTGCTTAAAGGTCTTTTTACTTATACCAAACATTTTGTAAACATCATCAGCAGGACTCTTGTCCATTAAAGGAATAAAACCATCATGTTCTTTAAGCTTCTCCAGTATCTGTGTAGATATTTCATCTACCTTCTCACGCCCGGGCTTATCAAGTATCAGATCTATTTTCTTATCATCCCTTATCTGCTTTATATACGCCTTAATCTGTTTGCCCCTTTCTTGCTTGCGGAATACATCCTTATTATATACCATTCCGGTAAAGGCATTATTAATAAGGGCCTTAAAGCCTAAGTCAGTTTTAGCATATAACACTGCATCAACTTCATCGCCTACTTTAAATTCATGTGGAGTTTTATCTAAAAAGTCTTCCACTTTCGCCGATGCCACAATACGGTTAGTATGTTGGTCGATATATACATGTACCATACACCAATCGCCTTCTTCTACCTTCAACCTTTGTTCACTGAACGGCAGAAACAAATCCTTCATTAATCCCCAATCTAGGAAAGCACCTATTGAATTAACCTGCACTACCTGCAGCAAAGCAAAATCACCTATCACAGCCAAAGGTTTTTCAGTAGTGCCTATAATCCGATCTTCAGAATCCAGGTAAATAAATACATCGAGCATATCACCTATCTTGGCATCTTTTGGAACATAACGTATCGGCAATAATATTTCACCCAAGTCTCCACCATCCAGATACATTCCAAAATCAAGCTCCTTTATTACTTTCAACGAGTTCTGTTTCCCTACTTCTGCCATTTGTTCAATTATTACCTTTTTATACTATTCTCCAAAAATAACCCTTACTATCTTCTCTGCATTCTTCTTATTAGAATATATCTTCTCCAATACCTCTTTTCTTTTAACAATCTCTTCGACAGGAAAGTCTTTCTTAAAAAGCTCGGTTATCGCGTTCCTCATTTCTAAGGCATCCTTAGCTGTAATACACAATTTGTCTAGGCCAATACCCTCAACCATTATTGGGTTCACCACACAATAGCGCCCAGTAAATAAAGCATTAACAAGCTTATGTTTTATACCCGTCGGCTGAAAAGTTGGCAATACATTAACATGTGCATTTTGAATAAGCTTTGTCAATTCATCTCCTGTTGGGGAATCAATAAACTTAAAGTTCTTTGCAGAATACTTCTTTGACAAATCATTTGCTCCTTTCCCAGCAACAATAAACTCAATCTCAGAATTATTAAAAACTTCTTCCAATAAAAATTCTGCTGCTTTTAAGTTCTCTTCCACCATTAAATTCCCATGATACAAAGCATACTCTCCCCTTCCAGTCAAGCATTCTACCTTATCATTATATATAAATGGGGGCAAATATTCCACGTTTGAGAATCTTGCGGAAAGATCTTTATGATCCTTTTCTGAAACAGAAAAGATACCTGTCGCTCTGCTCAATAAAGGCTCAAATCGCTTCAACCTCTTTGCCTCCATACTATAATACCACTTAGTAAAGCCAACAGGAGCCGCCTCAGCCAAATGCCTGTAATAGTCCTCTTCTATATTATGCATGCGAACGAATATCTTCTTGCTCCTAGCTCTATCATCGGTTAGGCATGCACAAGTATGCGTTCCTTCCAGAAAAACAGGATGCTCATCAGCAAATATTCTATCAAAGAGTAATTTATTCCTCCTGCTATGAACTATATAGGGTTCTGAACTAAAGAGACTATCCAGAGCACCTTTACGCGGGTAATAATGCACTTCATGGCATATTTCCTCTAATTGCTTAGACCTGCCCCTGCCATAATCAAAACAGTGATAAATGACTTTAACACCCATTTCACCCAAGCACTTGGCCCTGAAATACATATCTATAGCCGCCCCATAATCAGGCGGATAGGGCACATCAAGGGCAACAATATGTAGGTATTTAGTACTCAAAATAATATTGGTAAAGGTAGCTAAGAATAAGGATTTATGGTTTAAACCTTTGTTTTTCAAAATTATTATATATTTGCGGCATGAAACTCACACACGTACACTATCATTATCATGCTTATTCCCATCAGGGTAGGCCGTAAGTGTATTGTTCCCAAAAGAAAAACAACCTCAACAATATAACAAGGCTTACCGTAAAAAGTAAGCCTTTATAATTTTATTTAATTCAAACAAAATGACAACACTTAAAATAGCAATTCAAAAATCAGGCAGGTTATACGAAGATTCTGTTAGCCTTCTTAAAGAATGTGGTATTGAATTTAACAATAGCCTGAATAAGCTAAAAACAGAAGCATTTAACTTCCCTTTGGAAATACTTTTCCTCCGTGATGATGACATTCCCCAATATGTGGCTGATAAGGTTGCTGATATTGGCATTGTTGGCGAAAATGTATTAATGGAAAAGCAGAAAGAAGTAAAAGTGATTGAAAGACTTGGCTTTGGTAAATGCAGGTTATCTATCGCCTTACCTAAAGGGAAAAAGTACGGAGGTATTAAGAGTTTAGATGGTGCACGCATAGCAACTTCCTATACCAACATCCTAACCGACTTCTTAAAGAAGAACAAAATAAAAGCAGAGATACATGAAATTAGCGGCTCGGTGGAAATTGCACCCGGCATTGGCCTTGCTGATGCTATCTGCGATTTAGTAAGTTCTGGCAGTACGCTATTCTCTAATGGTTTGCGTGAGGTTGAAACAATAATGAAGAGTGAAGCATTACTTATTGGAAATAAAGGCCTCAACAATCAAGAGCAAGCCATCGTGAATAAGTTAGTATTTAGGATACAGGCAGTAAAGAAGGCTGGCAAGAACAAATACATTCTTCTTAATGCACCCAATAAGAATCTTGATAAGATCATCTCTCTTATTCCCGGCATGAAGAGCCCTACCATTATACCATTAGCGGACAAGGCCTGGAGCAGTGTTCATTCTGTTGTATTGGAAGATGAATTTTGGGAAGTGATTGAGAAATTAAAGGACAATGGGGCACAGGGAATACTTGTAGTACCAATTGAAAAGATGGTAATGTAATGATCCGTGTATATACATATCCGGCAGAAAAGAATTGGGACAGCCTTTTAAAAAGGCCAACCGAGAACTTTGCCTCTATTGAGAAATCAGTGAAGGGCATACTTGAACTCGTCAAAAAGAAAGGAGACAAAGCATTGTTTGAATTGACTAAAAAGTTTGATGGTGTAACTATCGGTAAACTTGAGTTAGATAAGGCTGCCATTGCCAAAGCAAGCAAAGCCATTTCTCCCACACTCAAAAAAGCAATAGATATTGCATATAAGAACATTTACACTTTCCACTCAGCGCAGGTAAGTAAAGTAGAGAAAACAGAAACCATGAAAGGCGTGCTTTGCTGGAGGAAATCTGTAGGTATAGAAAAAGTGGGTTTATATATCCCGGGAGGTTCTGCTCCCCTATTCTCTACAGTATTAATGCTTGGCATTCCTGCGAAGTTAGCCGCCTGCAAAGAAGTTATATTATGCACCCCACCAGATAAATCAGGTAATATAACCCCTGCCATTTTGTATGCTGCTAATAAATGCGGGATAAAAAGAATATATAAAGTTGGCGGAGCTCAGGCAATAGCAGCAATGGCTTATGGAACTAAAAGCATCCCCAAAGTGGATAAGATATTTGGCCCCGGCAATTCATATGTAATGATGGCAAAACAATCAGTAACTCTTGAAGGAGTTGCGATTGATATGCCGGCTGGCCCATCGGAAGTGCTTGTAATTGCAGATGACTCTGCCAATGCATCATTCGTTGCTGCAGACTTACTAAGCCAGGCAGAACATGGACCTGATAGTCAGGTAATACTTGTTTCAACAAACACAAAAATTGTTGAACAGGTCAATAAAGAAATTGCCACTCAATTAAAAACCTTGCCACGTAAAGCTATTGCTACAAAAGCATTAGCTAATAGCAGGGCAATACTTCTGAAAAGTCACAATGAAGCGATTAACTTCTCTAATCAATATGCACCGGAACACTTGATACTATCCTGCAAGAATGTTGAGAAATTGGCAGAGAAAGTCATAAATGCTGGCTCCGTATTTCTTGGTAACTACTCACCTGAAAGTGCCGGTGATTATGCATCCGGCACTAATCACACTTTACCTACAAATGGATATGCAAAAGCATACAGTGGTGTATCATTGGATAGTTTTATGAAGAAAATTACTTTCCAGAAAATATCTCCGGAAGGGCTGTTAAAACTTGGCTCGACTATAGAAATTATGGCTGAAGCTGAACAATTACAGGCACACAAGAATGCGGTTACTATTCGTTTAAATTCAATAAAGAGGAAGAATGTTTGAGTTGAAAAACATATTGCGGACAAATATCGCAGCACTTACACCCTACTCCTCCGCGCGCGAAGATTTTAAAGGTGAAGCTGAAGTATACCTTGATGCGAATGAGAATTCGTTAGGCTCTGCTATCACCAATCATAAACTAAATCGCTACCCAGATCCTTTGCAATTAAAGGTAAAAGAAAAGATTGGTAAAATAAAAGGCTCTAAGCCTGCGAATATCTTTTTGGGTAATGGCAGTGATGAGGCTATTGACATCTTGATCCGTGCTTTCTGTAATCCGGGTAAGGACAATATAATTATACTGCCTCCTACCTATGGTATGTATGAAGTTGCCGCCAATATTAATGACGTAAAGGTTAAGGCAGTAAACTTAAATAAGGACGCTCAACTTGATTTACCGAAAATTAAAGCAAGCATTGACGACAGCACTAAACTCATTTTTGTTTGCACTCCGAACAACCCTACAGGAGGTATTATTAATAAAACAGATATTGAAAACCTACTAAATAGTTTCAATGGAGTAGTTGTTGTAGATGAAGCCTACATAGACTTTGCTGACGCTCCGGGCATGGTTCAAGACCTAAGTAAATACCCAAATCTTGTTATTCTTCAAACCTTTTCAAAGGCATGGGGACTTGCAGGGTTACGTGTGGGTATGGCATTTGCGAGTGCAGAGATTATTTCAGTAATGAATAAAATAAAAGCGCCATATAATGTTGGGGAGTTAGTACAGAACCTTATCATACAAGCTCTTGATAATAATGAACCGGTAAAAGAGATGGTAGAAACGCTCAAGAAAGAAAGGGCGATTCTTATTCAAAAGCTTTCTGAGTTGAGTTCTGTAAGCGGTATTTTACCTTCCCAGGCTAATTTCCTATTAGTTAAAACAACCTGTCCTGATGAGTTATATAATTACCTTATTACAAATAATGTTGTAGTGCGCAACCGTTCCAAGTTGCCACTATGTGAAGGTGGGTTGCGTATTACTATTGGTACTCCTGAAGAAAACAAAAAACTTCTATCACTCTTAATTGCATTTGAAAAAACATTGAGCAAATGAAGAAAGTGTTATTTATAGACCGGGATGGCTCCATTATTATTGAGCCTCCCATCACTGAGCAAATCGACTCACTAGATAAGCTTGAGTTTTTGCCGGGTGTAATTACTGCATTATCTAAGATTGCTAAGGAACTGGATTATGAATTAGTGATAGTAACCAATCAAGATGGCTTGGGAACTGAAACATTTCCAGAAGAGAACTTTTGGCCTGCACAAAACATGATGATAAAGACATTGGAAGGTGAAGGAGTAAAATTTGCTGATGTATTTATAGATCGCACCCGCCATGCAGATAATGCTCCTACCCGCAAACCAAGAACAGGGATGCTTACAAAGTATTTATCTGGGTATGATCTAAAGAACTCCTTTGTTATAGGTGATAGGCTTACTGATTTGGAACTGGCTAAAAATCTCGGTTCCAAAGGCATTCTTATAAATTGTACCAAACCAATTGGTGATGATTTAATCCCCTTTCTAGCATTAAACACAAATAACTGGAACGAGATTTATACTTTCCTTAAACTACCTACCAGGCTTATAAAGAAAGAAAGAAAAACAAATGAAACGGATATAGTAGTTACTCTAAATCTGGATGGTACAGGGCAGACGAATATTAAAACAGGTATCAACTTCTTCGACCATATGCTTGACCAGATTGGTAAGCACTCCGGAATTGATTTAATTATAGAAACCAAAGGAGATACTCACGTGGATGAGCACCACACTATTGAAGATACAGGTATAACATTAGGGGAAGCTTTTGCACAAGCATTAGGAGATAAAAAGGGCATAGAACGTTATGGTTTTTGTCTGCCAATGGATGATTGCCTTGCACAGATGGCATTAGACTTTGGTGGCAGGAATTGGATTGAGTGGAATGCGGAATTTAAGCGTGAGAAAATTGGCGATATGCCTACTGAGATGTTCTTCCACTTTTTCAAATCCTTTTCCGACGGTGCACGTTGCAACCTGAATATTAAAGCAGAAGGTGACAACGAACACCACAAGATTGAATCGATATTTAAAGCGCTTGCACGCAGTATTAAAATGGCAATCAAGCGCGACCCAAACAAAATGACCTTACCCAGCACTAAAGGCAGTTTATAATGAATGTAGTAGTAATAAGATACGGTTCTGGTAATATTCAGTCGGTGCTTTTTGCATTGCAGCGTATTGGCGTTACTCCTACTCTTTCATCGGACCCGGAAGTAATTGCCAAAGCTGACAAAGTAATATTTCCGGGCGTTGGTGAAGCTTCCAGCACTATCAAAGAATTGAAGGCAAGCGGTCTTGATAAAACCATTACCGGTTTAAAGCAGCCATTTATAGGTATATGTCTTGGCCTGCAGTTAATGTGCAAACATTCAGAAGAAGGTAATGTTGATTGTCTTGGTATCTTCGACCTCAATGTCCGCAAGTTTATTTCAAATGATAAAGAATTAAAAGTTCCGCATGTAGGATGGAACACTATTCAAAAGCTGAATGGGCCATTATTTAGAGGCATTATTGAAAACAGCTTCGTTTATTATGTACATAGCTTCTATGCTGAAAAAGGTGCAGAAACTATTGCAGAAACGAACTATATAACTCCCTTTAGTGCTTCCCTTTCGAAGAACAATTTCCATGCGGTACAATTCCACCCTGAGAAAAGCGGAGTGGTGGGAGAAACTATTTTAAAGAACTTCATTCAGCTATGATACAGGTTATTCCAGCAATAGACGTTATTGACGGTAAGTGCGTACGCCTTGCCTATGGTGACTTTACTAAGAAAGTAGTGTATGATGAAAAACCATGGGAAGTTGCCAAAAGGTTTGAAGATGCAGGAGTAAAACGTCTTCACCTCGTCGATCTTGATGGTGCAAAGCAGGGAAAGGTGGTAAACTTCAGAGTGCTTGAAAGGATCTCTACTATGACCAGCTTGGTCATTGATTTCGGTGGTGGCATTAAAGCTGATGAAGATATAAGAATTGCTCTCAATAGTGGAGCAGCTATGATATCTACAGGAAGTATAGCAGTTAAGAATAAACCACTTTTTAAAGAATGGTTAAAACATTTTGGGGCAGATAAAATAATTGCTGCGGCCGATGCAAGGAATGAAAAGGTTGCAGTATCTGGTTGGCAGGAAGACAGCGGCATTT
Source organism: Bacteroidia bacterium (assembly GCA_035485295.1). Lineage (GTDB taxonomy): Bacteria > Bacteroidota > Bacteroidia > JABEUT01 > JABEUT01 > JABEUT01. The sequence goes on along the minus strand of DATHOD010000015.1, from coordinate 856 downwards.
CAATCTACGATTGTATAAATGAGCTATTGGCAGATGGAGTAAAACATGTTATCTGCACCGATATATCAAAAGATGGAAGCCTTGCTGGAGCGGCAACAGAGCTATATAAGAACATTATAGAAAAAATTAAAAACTTTAACCTGATTGCAAGTGGTGGAATAAGTTGCCTGAAAGATATCGAAGATGTAGAAAAGATTGGATGCAAGGAAGTGATTGTAGGTAAAGCACTATACGAAGGAAGGATAAAGTTAGAAGAGTTAAAACCATTTATCGCATAGATTATGTTAACCAAGCGTATCATCCCTTGTATGGATATACAAAACGGCAAAATTGTGAAAGGCATAAACTTTCTCAATATCCGTGAAGTGGGTGACCCTGTTGTGCAGGGGCGCTACTATGCAGAACAGGGAGCAGATGAATTGGTTTACCTTGATATAACTGCAACAAACGAAGAAAGGAAAGTATTTGTAACACTCGTTCGCGAGATTGCTCAGGCTATTAATATACCCTTTACCGTTGGTGGTGGAATATCAGGCATTGATGATGTATCGAGGTTATTAGATGCAGGAGCAGATAAAATCTCTATTAATTCCGCAGCAGTGAAAAATCCAAAACTGATTACTGAACTTGCAAACAGATTTGGTTCACAATGTATTGTCGTTGCTATTGACACTAAGAACGAAGAAGGTGGTTGGAATGTTTATGTACAGGGAGGTAAGACAAGAACACCGCTTAAGACAACTGACTGGGCAAAGCAAGCTGAAGAACTAGGTGCAGGAGAGATTCTTCTTACATCAATGAACAATGACGGAACTAAAAATGGCTTTGCACTTGATATCACTAAAAGCATTTCCCA
>DATHOD010000014.1:0-12254 GCA_035485295.1 Bacteroidia bacterium | reverse complement strand
CACTCGGTGTTGTACCCCCAAGAGCCATAGAAGCGACCATTCTTAACATGCTTCCATAGCTGGTGCTTGGTGCTATCGGCCTTTTGAGCGGTAGATATAGTTGAAAATAGAAGAAGTATAAATAGAACTTGAAAAAATCTCTTCATAAAATGATTATAAAAAGCGGTGGAATGCCCTATGACTAGTTACTTACAAGGGTGCCTATCTTCTCATCATGAAGCACCTTTTTAAGGTTGCCCTTCTTATTGATATCAAATACGATGATAGGTAGTTTGTTCTCTTTGCAAAGGGTGAAGGCTGTAAGGTCCATTATCTGTAAACCCTTGTTATAGGCTTCATCAAAGGTAATAGTATCGTAGCGCTTGGCGTTCTTATCCTTTTCCGGGTCAGCAGAATAGATACCATCTACACGGGTACCTTTCAGAATAACATCAGCTTCTATTTCAATAGCTCTGAGGCTGGCAGCGGTATCGGTAGTAAAGTAAGGGTTACCAGTTCCGGCACCAAAAATTACTACGCGGCCTTTCTCAAGGTGGCGTACTGCCCTACGACGGATAAAGGGTTCACATATCTCTTTCATCTCTATAGCTGACATAAGTCTTGTAGGAATGCCTAGCTTCTCAAGCGATGCCTGCAATGCCATACTGTTGATGATAGTTGCAAGCATTCCCATATAGTCCCCCTGAACGCGGTCAATACCATTGGCCGTTGCCTGTATCCCACGGAATATATTGCCTCCTCCAATTACTATTGCCACTTCAGCTCCTGCACTTTTAGCGGTTTTAATCTCTTCGGCATAATGCAGCACAGCTTGCTGTTCAATACCGAATTGCTGGTTACCCATCAGGGATTCGCCGCTAAGTTTTAGGAGGATACGTTTATATTTCATGCTGCAAATATTGCAAAAAAAAATCCTCCAATTGGAGGATTTTTAATTATTAGCCTAATGCTATTCTTTTAAAACCTGTAATCTTTAGCTCTTTGTCATTGTCCTGTAAGAACTGTGCTACTGTCTTCTTACTGTCCTTTATAAAGTCCTGGTTAAGCAATGTAGATTCCTTATAGAATTTATTTACTTTGCCGATTGCAATCTTCTCAAGCATGTTTTCAGGCTTACCTTCCTGGCGGGCTTGTTCTTTTGCAACAGCCATTTCGCGGTCAAGGGTTTCCTTGCTTACATCGCTCTTGTCTATAGCTATAGGAGCCATAGCAGCAATCTGCATTGATATTTCTTTACCCACTTCTGTGGTTGTATCTTTATTAAAACCTACAATACTGGCAAGCTTGTTGCCCGGGTGGTTGTATGCGAATACTTTCTCTCCTTTAACTTGTTCGTAGCGGAGTTCCATTTTTTCGCCAATCTTACCTACGTACTCAACAATCTTCTTTTCAATGCTAAGGCCATCAGCTATTGGAGCAGCTTTTAATTCATCAACTGAATTAAAGTTACCGTTCAATGCAATGTTAGCTATAGTATCAACAAACTTTATAAAGTCTTCGTTACGTGCAACAAAGTCAGTTTCGCAGTTCAACACTGCAATAATTCCTTTTTTGCCATCGGTTGAAACCTTAGCAATTACCACACCTTCTTTCGCGTCGCGGTCGCTACGGTTAGCAGCAACTTTCTGCCCTTTTTCACGGAGTATATCTATTGCTTTTTCAAAATCGCCATTAGCTTCGGTCAGGGCCTTTTTACAGTCCATCATACCGGCGCCGGTTTGCTGACGTAATCTATTTACTTCAGCAGCTGTAATATTCACTGTTGCTGTACTCATTATTTTGTTACTCTGTTTGGTGCTTTCCTTCCACTTCCTCCGCCAACAGGTCCTTTTCTTGCAGGGCCTTTATGGTGTTGTTGTTGTTTAGAACGCTTTTCTTCTTCGGTTAATTTAGCATCTTCATCTGCAGAAGCTTCAACATGTTCAGTTCCTTCTTCTGTTTCCACTTCAGCTTCCTTGTGCCTGTCTTCTTTAGTATTAGAAACTTGTGCGTCTTTTCTTTCTTCCAGACCCTCTTTAATAGCTTGAATTAAACTATCAACTACCACGCGGATAGATGTAGAAGAGTCATCGTTTGCAGGGATAGCAAAATCAACTTCGTTAGGATCTGAGTTTGTATCTACAATAGCGAAAGTCGGTATGTTAAGCTTACGTGCTTCTGAAATAGCAATGTGTTCTTTTGAAATATCAACTACAAATACTGCAGCAGGCAAACGGGTCATGTTAGCTATTGTGCCTAACTGTTGTTCAAGCTTCAGCCTCTGACGAGATAATTGTAATTTTTCCTTCTTTGAAAGGGTATCAAGTGTACCGTCATTTGCCATACGGTTCATGTCAGCCATTTTACGTACGCTGCGACGAATGGTAGCAAAGTTGGTTAACATACCACCGGTCCACCTTTCGGTAACACAAGGCATATTTACTTCTTTTATCTTTTCAACTATAATGCTCTTAGCTTGCTTTTTGGTAGCAACGAAAAGTATTGTCCTGCCTGATTTTGCTATTTGTTTCATAGCATTGGCCGCTTCTTCAAGCTTAACCAGTGTCTTGTTCAGATCAATGATATGGATACCATTTTTTTCTCCGAATACATAAGGAGCAATATTTGGGTTCCATTTCCTTTTCAGGTGACCGAAGTGTGCTCCTGCTTCTAATAGTGCGTCAAACGAGGTTCTTGGCATGAAATTAATTTAAGATTTAAGAATTCTGATTTTTGATTTAACTAATTTATTACGTAAGATCTAAGAGTTTTGATAAGCATTTAAAAAATCTAATATCATATATCTTAAATCTGAAATATTGTTTAGCGCTTGGTAAACTGGAATCTCTTCCTCGCTTTTTTCTGGCCAGGCTTCTTACGTTCCACCATACGTGGGTCACGTGTCATAAGGCTTGCAGCCTTTAATGCCGGTTTGTATTCAGGATTAAGCTTAACAAGTGCACGTGAAATAGCTAGGCGAAGTGCTTCTGCCTGGCCTTTTACACCACCACCAATTATAACTGCATTAACATCTTGCTGGCCGGCTTCTTCCTTTATAATAGAAAAAGGTTGCTGAACCAGGAATTGTAATGTACCTGTAGGGAAATATTGAGTGTAATTCTTTTCGTTAACGGTAATGTTGCCTTTGCCCTTTTTCATGTAAACGCGGGCTATGCTTGTTTTCCTTCTGCCTATGCAATGGATAATTTCGCTCATGTAATAGTATTATGATTTGAATTTAAGTTCCTTAGGTTGCTGAGCTTCGTGTGGGTGCTTTGTGCCAACATAAATAAATACGTTGGTTTGCAATTCCCTGCCCAATCTGTTCTTAGGTAACATACCTTTAATAGCATGTGTAAGTACCCTGGTAGCATCCTTTTGGAAAACTTCCCTTGGGGTAGCAAAACGTTGACCGCCCGGGAAACCGGTGTGTCTTACATATTGCTTGTCTTCAAACTTTTTGCCGGTAAATTTTGCTTTTTCGGCATTGATGATAACCACGTTATCTCCGCAGTCAGAATGAGGGGTGAAAGATGGCTTGTGTTTGCCCCTTAAGATGTTGGCTACTTCTGAAGCGAGGCGGCCCACAATCTGGTTTTCGGCATCTACAATAAACCACTCTTTTTTCGCGTTTTCCTTGTTTACGGAAAGGGTCTTATAAGTTGGCGTATTCACGTTATATTGATTAAATATGTTTGTTACCTTTTTTATTAAAGGGGTGCAAAGCTAAATAATATTTTGATATCTGCGAAGGTTTTTGAAAGATTCTTTCAGTACCCTATTGTTAAAAAGCCTACCCCACCCCTTACCCTCCCCCAAATGGGAGAGTGTCATTGCCATTCTGAGCCAGGCTAACAATCTCTTCTATTTTACTCATTTTCCGTCATATTTTGTCGGTTTCCGCCATTTCCGACAATCTTTTTTCATTGTGTAATTTATTGTTATTCAATGGTTTAATACTTATTGTGTCGGAAACTGTCGGTTTTAAATTATTCATACAATTATGTCGGGCCTTATCTTCCCAAATCCTGATTTTGTATCTTTCTTACTAATTCAGCTTCTTCTTCACTATTTACAACTATCACAACTTCTCTTTTCCCGGTTAACTCTGCCGGGTCGGGTTTACTATAACCGCGCCTTCGGCGCCATAAGTGGTCAATGGCTAGTATTATATCCTTATGGCTGGGCAGGCAGGGCACACGTATAACCCCCTCTTTGGTGTGTACTAGCTTCTCTGCTTCCAGTTTGCCCTCTACTATCTGGCAAAGTTTGGCTTCCAATTCAAGATTGCTCATTAAAGATTCTCTTGCTTCAGTGGTAATTACTTCAGCCCTTACCTCTTCTATTATGGCATCTCGTTTTTTCATATTGCCCGTTACAATGTCTTTAGCGTGGGCAATATATCGTTCAACCGTTCTTCCCGATACATTCCATTTAGCAGATAGTTCGGTAACTAATTCTCCACTGGGTTCTCCTTTTTCAATACGCTTTACTAATTCGCTTATGCGCTCATTTAATTCAATAATTGTACTCATACTGTGTAATTTAAATACTGCAAATTTCGTTACTATATTTAATATATGTAATAAAAAATTAATAATATTTTCAACAACCCCTTATTTAACTAACCTAGTATAGGCATTGAGACTTAGTATAGGTATTTATATCTAGGTATAAATACCTAGTAATCACCATTTTATTTTAGGTATTTATACTGATGTTTTTCTTAAATCTCCCATATAGATTTGACTGTATGAAATCTATCCGAATTCAATTAATAAAAAAGGAGGCTATCAAACAACAAAACAATTCAATCAAATTTCAAAACAATTAATTAAAAAACAACATGAAAATTAAATCAATGCTAATTGCAGGTTTGTTTGCCTTAGGAGGGCAAACCTGCATGGCGCAGGCGCTATCGTCTGAAGTAATTACCTCCGCAGGAAGTAGTTTCAGTAATTCAGTCTGTTCACTTAACTGGACAATGGGTGAGCCTATTTCTGAAACAGATACTTACGCTGCTAATTCCTTAACCCAAGGGTTCCAGCAACCCACTTCAATTATTGTTACCAGTGTAAATAACCAGCAGCAAACACAGGGAGGAGATGTATCCGTATTTCCTAACCCTTCCTCTGCATCGGTCTTTATACAAAACAATGATCAAGGAAAAACACTGAATGTTGAACTAATGAGTATGTCAGGTAAAGAGATCTTCAAAAGGACTATTACTGATAAACAAGAACAGTTCGACCTAAGTGAATTCTCAAACGGTATTTATTTTTTAAGGGTATATAATACCGATAACCAATTAATACAAACCCTGAAAATTGACAAGATCAAGTAATCACAATTAATTACACCTCACAATGAAAAAGTTAAGAATTATAGTTGCAGCACTTTTGACAATAGGTTTGTCGTCAGTAAGCTTTGCTCAACAAACACCACAATCAACAGTTCCACAAGCCATAAAATACCAAGCTGTGGCCAGAGATGTAAATGGCAATGCCATTGCCAACCAACCTGTTTCCTTTAGAATAAGTATAATAGAAGGAAGTGAAAATGGAACTGCTGTTTATGAAGAAACCCAAACAGCAACTACCAACCAGTTTGGTTTAGCCAATCTTTCTATTGGAAAGGGAACAGTTATATCAGGTCAGTTTGATTCTATTAAATGGGGAAATGGAACTTTTTTTGCAAAAATAGAGTTTGACCCTAAAGGAGGAAGCGATTATACCTATATGGGCTCTTCTCAAATGTTATCGGTGCCTTATGCATTATATGCAGCAAATGCAGGTAATATGCCAACATTTCCGGTAAAAGCAGCTTTAATTGGAACTAATCTTCAAGCTCCATTTGATAGTCCCCAAACAGGAATGCTTGTATATAATACTGATTCATCAGGAATTGCACCTTATAATGTTGTACCTGGGTATTATTATAATGCAGGTACAGCAATTGCTCCAAACTGGATACAACTCTTAACAGATGATAATGCTATGGGCACACATGTAACACATGATGCATGTGCTGGTACTAATGCATTTGGTTGCAGTGCCGGTCCTGCCGGCAGTGGTTCTAGGAATTCTGGATATGGGGATCTTGCTCTTTCTACAATAGGAACAAACACTGCTAATGTAGATAATGCCGCTTTTGGGTATGAAGCATTGAATATTTTAACAAGTGGTTATGATAATACGGCTGTAGGTTCAGGTGCATTAGGAGATGCAACTTCTGGCAATGAAAATACTGCGGTTGGATTCGACGCATTACTTAATCTTAGCTCACAAATTGGTTGCGTTGCAGTAGGATACGAAGCATTATTTAATACAGCTGCGAATTATAATACAGGGTTTGGATATAAGACATTAGTTGATAATACTTCAGGTACTAATAATACAGCTTCCGGCAGTGTTGCACTTTACTCTAATACAACTGGTAATAATAATACGGCAAATGGGTACCAGGCTCTATCAGCTAACACTACTGCTTCCTGCAATACATCAATGGGTAATTATTCATTATATGATAATACATTAGGTAGCTTCAATACGGCTGTCGGTGATAGTGCTTTAGTAAATAATACCACAGGAACGCGGAATACTGCAGAAGGTTATTTAGCATTAGGTTCTAATTTAACGGGTAAGAATAATACTGCTGTTGGATACCTTGCTTTATATAGCAACACTGGAAGTGCCTCTACTGCAGTTGGTGATAGTGCTTTATACTCTAACACTTCAGGTCTTGGTAATTCTGCTTTTGGACATTGTGCACTTTATACTAATTCTACAGGAAATCAAAATACAGCTTTAGGGACGAACTCACTTTTTTTCAATACAACAGGGTATGTTAACGTAGCAATCGGTAGTAAAGCACTTAGATTTAACACGACTGGATTTAATAATACAGCTGTTGGATATGAGGCAAATTCCGAAAATACTACTGGTGAACATAATACTTCTTGTGGTCATCATTCTCTCTTAGAGAATACTTCAGGTCGTAACAATTCAGCTTTAGGCGACAGTTCACTATCCAATGTTATAACTGGCTCAGATAACACCGCCATTGGAAGAATATGTCTTACCAATACAATCGGCAGTTTTAATACCGGATTAGGTGATAGTGCTGGATATACAAACACTAGTGGAACAGATAATGTATTTGTAGGCTATTGGGCAGATGCCACTTCAAGTGGCTTAACCAATGCAGCAGCAATTGGTAATACTGCGCAGGTTTGTTCTAGTAACTCAATGGTATTTGGTAACAGCAGCGTTACAACGTGGGGTTTTGGTGAATGCCCAAGCAATTGTAATGCTAATGCAGTTTTTGCAGTAAATACTAACGGTGGTATTTATATGGATAATAGTGGTAACTGGCATGCATGTTCCGATAGAAATAAGAAAGAGAATTTTACTGCAATTAATGGTGAGTTATTGCTTCGGAAAATTGATTCTATTCCTATTACAAGGTGGAATTATAAGTGCGACCCAAATACGATTCAGCATATTGGCCCTATGGCACAAGACTTTTACAAAGTTTTTCACGTGGGAAATGATAGTCTTAGTATCTCAACGTTAGATCCTGGCAATATTGCACTTGCCGGAGTGCAAGCTTTAAATAGAAAACTAGAAGTGGAAAATGAGAAATTGAAAACTAAAATTTCAGAAATGGCTATTGCACAAGCTGAAAAAAAAAACAAACAAGAGGTTCGTTTGGTTAATGATGAGCAACAAATTGCAGAATTAAAAAGATTAGTAAGGGCATTAAATCTGCAACAAGCGAGTGTTAAATAAATTAAGTCTTGATGTATTGATAAAAGGGCTCCGCATCATTGCGGGGTCTTTTTTACTACATTTACACTAGTAAATCGAACCAAGAGTTTAATTATAATCAGAAGCAGTATGGCTGGAGTTTTTACTAAAATACTTTCTATGATTCCTGCTGGACTCAAGAAAAAGATGAGGCGCTATACAAATAATAGGTATGCTGAAGGGCTAAAGAAGCATCACAAAAGTGATCGTTTTATGAATTTGGGTTATGTTACAAATGAAAAGATGATTTTATCTCCGGAAGATGAACCCCACAGATTAAACCTTCAATTGTATAACGAGTTATTAAAGACAGTAAATATTGACGATAAGAATGTTTTGGAAGTTGGATGTGGCTTAGGAGGAGGGTGTTATTATTTGACGAAGTACCATTCACCTGCATCAGTCATTGGTATAGACTTAGCAGATAAAAATATTCTATTATGCAACGAAAATTACAATATCCCGAATTTAAAATTCTATGCCATGGATGCAGAGAATGTTGATTTTAAAAATGCAGCATTCGATATTATCGTAAATCTCGAATCATCTCATGGATATCCGGCAAGAGATACAAAATTCTGTAGTGAAGTGGTGCGTTTACTCAAACCTGGAGGATATTTCGCTTATGGTGACTTGCTCGTTGAACGTGATTTTGAATCTTTCACGAATGCCCTAATGGCTGCAGGCATGATTAAAATATCTGAACGTAATGTTACAGAAGCAATTATGCAGGCACGCCACCACGTAAAATTTAATGTAGAGAAGCTTCCTTTCTATATGCCGAAATCTGTGTATAAGAATTTCGTTGTTACTACCGATTCGGAGGCATACAGCGCAATGGCTAAAGGAGTGTTCCTTTTTAAGTTATTTATATTTCAAAAGTAGATTATTAATTGTAGGTGAAATGCCTTTCCAGTTAGGGGAAAGCAAAGGATAGAGTAATAAAAAAGCCCCATGAGTACTCATGGGGCTTTTTTAGTTTAATTAAGTCTCCCCTAATGGGGAGATTTAGAGGGGGCCGTTTATTTACCCGCAATACTGAATTTGCCAGATTTTACCATCACACCATCCTTATCATAAAGTTGGTAGAAATATAAACCAGAAGCATAACCTTGGGTACTCATGGTAAGGAAGTTATTGCGAACATCATAACTATTTACTTTTTGGCCGGTAATATCATATATATCGGCACGGGTAACTTGGGTAGCAGGGCTGGTAACCTGGAAATTAACCTCGGTAGAAGCAGGGTTAGGATATACATTTACATTTACTGTAGGGGCATTAATATTATCAATACCCAATACCACCCCTGCATCATCTAAATACAATTTGCTGCCTGGTTGAGGTATACTTGAGCGAAGTGTTGAACAAGCATTATATACAATAAAAATAGTATCGGGGTTACCGGTAGTGCTATCATAGAAAATAGGAACTGTACCTAAGGTCCAGGTATTAACAGCAGTCATTTTAATATAGCCCGCACCAAGTGTATTGCGCTTGCCTCCGCTAAAGTGTGAAAGTACAACAGAACAAGAAGCAGTATCCTTAATGTGAGGATAATATTGGTAGTTAAAAGTATAACTGGTAATACGGTTGGAAAATGGCTCGCCCAATTTCACAGCTATACCCGAAAAGCTTGCATTTACATTACCTGATATTAATATTCCAAGGGTATCAGGATAGTTTGCGCCTAACGATTTAATTGTGCTGTAAGTTGAAGTGTTATACACACCTGATTCAATAAGTGCAGAATAGGTTCCTGAATGAACTGTATCAGAATTCCTGAATACTGTAACAGGGTTTTGAGGAGTACCAAAGAAAGTAGTATTGTTAAAAAAGTTAAAATCCCACCATCCTGTTGTTCCCGTACCGGTATTAGGGTCCATTGTTCCAGTGGCAACAGCATCATTAGTCCATGTTTCAAATCCTGGATTAATAAGTGTCGATTGTGCTTTTGAAGCTATAGCTCCTAAGCAGAATAAAGCTACAATAAGTAAATGTTTTTTCATGTCAATTGTGTTTATAATAAACAAATGTAGGTATTTTCCCGTACCATGCAAAACCATTAACAGGCTTTAACATATTAATAGCATTATAATGTGATGCATTGTAGTTTCAAAAATTGCTGTTATTTTGCGCTTATTATGAATAACGAAGAATTATTTAAGAATATAATATCGCATAGCAAGGAATATGGTTTCATATTTCCTTCCAGCGAAATATACGATGGGCTTAGCGCAGTATACGATTATGGCAGCTATGGCGCTGAACTTAAGAACAATATACGTGCCTATTGGTGGAAGGCCATGGTGCAGTTGCATGAAAATATTGTAGGTATTGATTCAGCTATTTTTATGCATCCTACTATTTGGAAAGCTTCGGGCCACGTAGATGCTTTTAACGATCCGCTTATCGATAATAAGGATTCTAAAAAAAGATACCGTGCTGATGTGCTTATTGAGGATTATTTAGCCAAGCAGGAAGATAAAATTGAAAAGGAAGTAGAGAAAGCCAAAAAGCGTTTTGCTGAAAAGTTTGATGAGCCATTATACCGGTCAACCAACCCAAGAATAACCGAGATAAAAAATAATATAGATACCCTGCATGCCCGATTTAAAAAGGCTATGGAGGATAATAACCTAGTCGATTTAAGGCAAATAATTGTTGATTGTGAGATAGTTTGCCCTATATCGGGCACAAAAAATTGGACGGATGTAAGGCAGTTCAACCTTATGTTTTCCACAAGCATGGGTGCTATGGAAGAAACATCGAACCAGTTATTCCTAAGGCCTGAGACTGCACAGGGAATATTCGTGAACTTTTTAAATGTGCAAAAGACCGCCCGCATGAAAATACCGTTTGGTATTGCACAAACGGGTAAGGCTTTCCGTAATGAGATAGTAGCCAGGCAGTTCATTTTCCGTATGCGCGAATTTGAGCAAATGGAAATGCAATACTTTGTTCAACCCGGAAGCGAACTAAAGTGGTATGAATACTGGAAAGAAAAGCGACTTGCATGGCACTATAGCCTCGGTTTTACACATGATAAATACCGTTATCACGATCATACTAAGTTGGCGCACTATGCCAATGCTGCATGCGATATTGAATTTGCTTTCCCATTTGGGTTCAAAGAATTGGAAGGCATTCACTCACGCACTGATTTTGATTTGAAGAGCCATGAAAAATTTTCAGGTAAAAAATTACAATATTTCGATCCTGAACTGAATAGCAGCTATGTTCCTTATGTAGTTGAAACTTCTGTGGGATTAGACAGGTTGTTTCTTTCTGTTCTTTCGTCATCATTACAGCAGGAAAAATTGGAAGATGGCACAACCCGTGATGTGCTTAAGTTACCACCGTTCTTAGCCCCTGTAAAATGCGCAGTATTGCCACTCACCAAAAAGGATGGACTCTCAGAAAAGGGAATGGAAATATTCAGCAAACTTAAATTAGCTACTTATTGCCAGTACGACGAGAAAGACTCAATTGGTAAGCGTTACCGCAGGCAAGATGCTATTGGTACTCCATATTGCATTACTATCGACCATCAGACTTTAGAAGACAATACAGTTACTATACGTGAGCGTGATACAATGAAGCAAGACAGGATTCCGGTTGCTGAAGTTGAAAAGATTGTGGTGGAGAAGACTGATATGGCTGGTGCGCTAAAGAGATTATAAGTGCTTTTATCATTCTGAGCAAAGCGAAGATTTCTTGTCATACTGAGGCGCTGCCGAAGTATCTATTCCATTGATGTAGTTTTCGCCTTCAAAGAATTTCTGTCATTCTGAACGAAGTGAAGACTTATTGTCATACTGAGGCAGCGCCGAAGTATCTAATCCGCATCTAGTCTATTCGCCTAAAGCAATTTTTGTCATTCTGAGCGAAGCGAAGAATCTATTCCTTTTATATTTGATACATGAAGCATCACCAATACTTCGTGTACATTGTTACAAATGAAGTTAAAAAGGTTCTTTATACCGGAATTACTAATAATCTTCCCCAAAGAATTATAGAGCATTACCTTAACCGTGATACCCAAAACTCTTTTGCAGCTAAATACAAATGCCACTATTTGCTATACTTCGAAACTTTTAAATATGTTGACAAGGCCATTAAAAGAGAAAAGGAAAGTAGAATTAATTATATCTGCAAATCCCGAATGGCGATTTTTAAATACGGACATTTTGGAAGAATGGCCCCCAAAAGTAGGTGAAGCAACAATGCGTGGAAATCTAGCGGAATAGATGCTTCGGCGCTGCCTCAGCATGACAAAAATATTAGTTACCCTGTAAAATGATATCTTACCTTTTAGGTACAATTGCCCTCATTGGGTAATACTCATACCTATTGATTCGTATTGCAGGGTCACTTCCAACGATTGCTTTCACCTCGTCTTCGCTATCTACCTCTACTACACCAAAGCCATAACCGCCCTTAGGGTCGAATACCGGACCATAAACA
>DATHOD010000013.1:0-9585 GCA_035485295.1 Bacteroidia bacterium | reverse complement strand
CCTACGGTAACTACCGGCCCTCCTCAGACTATGTGTTATGGAGATACTATTTCAATAGGCGGCCCTGCTATAGCTGGTGATACTTATAAATGGACACCAAGCTCGGGCTTGAGTTCATACACTATTTCAAATCCAAAAGCGAGCCCAGCTGATACTACAATGTATTACCTGGCTGTAACAGATACAGTTACAGGGTGCACAAGTACTGATTCTGTTTTAATTACCGTAAAGCCTGTGCCTTCGGCATATATTACTGCAGGCGATACGGCTAACTTTTGTAAAGGCTCACCAATGACCTTAACCGCTACAAATGGAGCAAGCTATTTATGGTCAAATGGAGCAACAACAAAAACTATAACTATAGATTCTGTTGGAGTATATTCTGTTGGTGTTACCTATTCAGATGGCTGTATAGACTATTCCGGGCCAACAACTGTAATAATTGATTCCTTACCATCAGTTAATACCGGCTCAAACAAGACAATTTGCAAAGGAGATAGCACAATAATTGGAACGGCTGCAGTTTCAGGTATTACATACATGTGGTCACCGGCTACCGGGTTAAACTATGACACAATTGCCCAACCGGAAGCTAGCCCAACTGTTACTACAACTTATGTATTGACAGTAACAGATACTACAAAAGGTTGCATTAATAAGGATTCAGTTACAGTAACTGTGGTTCCACAACCTATTGCCAATGCAGGCCCCAATAAAATAATTTGCAAAGGAGATACCACAACTATAGGCACAGCAGCAACTTCAGGTGTATCTTATAAATGGTCGCCATCAACAGGGTTAAGTTCTGATACTATTGCACAACCTGATGCAAGTCCAGCCAATACTACTACATATATACTTACTGCCTCTAATGGTGCTTGCAGTAATACAGACACAGTTATAGTATCTGTATCTTCTCTTCCAACTGCCAATGCCGGCCCTGACAAAACCATTTGCAAAGGAGATAGTACAACAATAGGAACTGCTGCTGTTTCAGGAGTAACCTATAGGTGGTCGCCTTCTACCGGACTAAACAACGATACCATTGCACAACCCGAAGCCAGCCCCGCAAGTACTACAATATATATCCTGACAGTTACGGACACTACAAAAGGCTGTACAAATAAAGATACAGTTACCGTCAATGTCTCACCAAGGCCAATAGCAAATACCGGCCCAAATAAAACTATTTGCAAAGGAGATGGTACAACTATTGGCGCATCTCCCATTTCAGGAGTAACTTATAAATGGTCTCCGGCTACCGCCTTAAATTCTGATACCATTTCAAATCCATACGCTAACCCGACAGCAACAACAACTTATACCCTGATAGCATCTAATGGTATTTGCAGTGATACGAATTCAGTAGTAGTAACGGTAAGTCCTTTACCTACTATTAATGCAGGGCCTAACAAAAGCATTTGCAATGGAGATAGCACCGTGATTGGAACCGCAGCCATCTCAGGTGTTTCTTACAAATGGTTGCCGCCAACAGGACTAAGTAATGATACAATAGCTCAACCTGAAGCACATCCTGGAATAACAACAACGTATACCCTAACTATAACCAATGCAATAACCGGATGTAAAAATTCGGATAGTGTAACTGTAAGAGTATTTCCAAACCCTGTTGCTAATGCAGGCCCTAATAAAACAATCTGCAATGGCGACAGTGTAACGCTTGGTAGCGCAGCCGTTTCAGGAGTGACTTATAAATGGTCACCTTCTACAGGACTAAGTTCATCAACTGTTGCTCAACCTAATGCTAGCCCTGCAACTACAACTACATATACGCTTACTGTATCTAATGGAACTTGCAGCAATACAGATTCAGTTACTATAACTGTTACCCCTTCGCCAACTGCAAATGCAGGCCCAAATAAAACCATTTGCAAAGGCGATACTACAAGTATAGGCACAGCAGCAGTTGCAGGCTTATCATATTCATGGTCTCCATCAGCCGGATTAAGTTCAAGCACAGTTGCACAACCAAATGCCAGCCCTGCAACTACAACTACATATACACTCACAGTTTCGAATGGAAATTGCAGCAACTCTAATACCGTAGTTGTAAACGTATTACCTCAACCCATGGCAAATGTAGGACCTAGCAAGAGCATCTGCCTTGGTGATAGTACAAATATTGGCGGCCCAATGGTTTCTGGCCTAACATATACATGGTCATCTGCTAGCGGGCTAAGTTCATACACTATTTCCGATCCTTATGCTCACCCAATAGTAACTACGACATACACACTTATAGTTTCAAATGGACTATGTACCAGTATCGATTCGGTTACCATAAGTGTGTTTACTGCACCTGTTGTAAATGCCGGCTCTCATAAAACAATTTGTAAAGGTGATAGTGCAACAATCGGCTCCGCATCTGTTTCCGGACTAACATATAGCTGGTCACCAAGTTCAGGGTTAAACTCATCAACAATTTCACAACCGAATGCAAGCCCTGCCATTACAACTCTATACACACTCACAGTAATCAATGGCGGTTGTTCCAAGTCAGATACTGTATCGGTAACAGTAAACCCTGTACCTGCGGCAAATGTTGGCAATGGTCAAACCCTATGCGACGCAAGCAGTGTGACATTAGGTGGTCCGGCTGTTACGGGTGATACATATATGTGGACCCCAGCTACAGGCTTAAATTCCGCAACTATTTCTGACCCAACTGCAAACCCTGGTACAACTATTACCTATACTCTCACTGAAACTGATACATCTACAGGTTGCTCTATGTCAAACCAGGTTACAATTACAACAGTACCTACAGATTTATACACTGGTATATCTCCAAATGGTGATGGAGTAAATGATTGGTGGGATATACCAATGCTCAACTGTTATCCTACTAATTCTGTGATCATAGTAAATCGCTGGGGCAGTGAAGTATGGAGCGCAAATAATTATGATAATGATAATATTAAATGGGCTGGAAAGGACAATAATGGTGTGGACTTACCTGATGGCACCTACTATTATATAATAAAGTATAACAATATTGAAAAAGAGGGATGGGTATTCATAAAACGATAAAGAACAAACATTAATTCTCATTTAAAAGCAAAACCATGAAAAACAAAATAATAACTACTATAAGCGGCATACTTCTATCGCTTGGTGCTCTTGCCCAACAAGATGCTTCTTTCTCTCAATACTTCTTCAATCCACTTTATATAAACCCGGCTTATGCAGGTAGCAGAGGAATATTCTCAGGCACCATGGTATACAGGGCTCAATGGATTGATATGGATGGCACACCAACTACCGAATCGGTTGGAATGCACAGTATGATACCTAACAGTAATGTCGGGCTTGGCTTGCAATTCTATAATGATAATGCAGGGCCATTAACAACCACGAACATATCTGCTATTTTCGCATACCACCTTCCGTTGGGTGATGACATGAAATTATCCTTCGGGTTAGAGGGTTGCATGGATAATGTAAATATTTCGTACAATAAGATTGCGCTAGAAAACACTTCCGACCTATCATATACAAACAATAATTCCTCCTCATGGTTACCCGATGCTAATGCAGGCCTTTACCTTTATAGAGATCGATTCTTTATGGGCTTTTCGGTAAAGCATTTGCTACAGCCTAATTTTAACTTGCAAGCCGAAGGAGGATTAAATAATGCACAGTATTTCAGAGAATATTATTTCACTTCAGGATTTGTAACCAATTTCAGTGAAAACCTGGGAATAAGGCCATCTATATTAGTAAAATACGTTCAGGGCGCACCAATTGATCTTGACATTGATGCCTCACTTGTGTTTTACGATAAACTATTTATTGGTGCCGGTATTAGAACTGATAAAAGAATTGACATAGATGGAATGGATAACATACTTGTACTAAGCATAGAGTATGATATTATTAATCGGTTACGCTTCGGGTACTCGTATGACGTATACCTAAGCCCGAATGAAAGCTATTTTAACGGAACACATGAAATTATGCTCGGATGGGATCTAAATAGCAATAAAACCCGCATGACAAGTCCAAAGTACTTTTAACTAACAATAAACAGAATAAAAATGAAACGCCAATTTATGATACTAATAGCGGTATTAATAGCAGCATTATCATCTGCCAATTTAACAAACCATGCAGATAGACTATTTGCGAAGTGGGATTACTATAAAGCTGCGCAACTTTATGAAAAAGCGGCAGCAAAGCGCCCTACCCAAGTTACATATTATAAGCTTGGGGAATGTTACCAAAAAATGCACAGGTATAAAGAGGCCGTTATTGCATACGATAAAGTCAATCAAATGGGGCCATACGATGATGCAACATTCTATTGGAATTATGCATTAGTACTTAAAGCTAATGAAAGATACAGCAATGCAAAAGATGCCTTTCTTACATATAGCCGCATGATGCCTACTGACTCTATGGGTAATTATTATTCAAGGTATTGTGATACAATAGTTAAGGACCATGAATATGATATGCCTATTAGCACGGTAGCCGTATCATCTATTAACTCAAGTGAGTCTGATCTGTGCCCCATACCATATAAAGATGGTATGGTATTTATTTCATCTCGGTATTCACCAAGTCACGGTTCAAAGATATATGGTTGGGATGGTGAACATTATCTTGAAATATTTTACACCCAGAAAGGGCATACCGATACAAGCTTTATAAATATAGTAACACTGTCCGATGGCACAATTGACAAGCAATACCATAATGGCCCTGTTTGCTTTTCAAAGAATTATGATACTATATACTTTAATAGAGTAAGCAGGGAATTAAAAGGAAAGGAAAAGAGAACTTTAAACATTGAAAGAAATAAAATTTATACAGCTATATATAAAGATGGTAAATGGACCGATGTTAAACCTTTTCAATATAATAACGATACTTTTTCTGTAGCTACTCCCTATTTAGCGAATAATGGTTCACGGTTATACTTTGCTTCGGATATGCCTGGTGGCCTAGGCGGAGTTGACCTTTACTATTGCGATAAGCAAAATGATGGTAGTTGGAGTAAGCCGGTAAATATGGGACCTAATATCAACACGAAAGGGAATGAAAAATTCCCGGTTGTGGATTCAGTTGGTGATCTATATTTCTCGTCAGATGGATACCCAGGTTATGGTGGAATGGATATATGTGTTGCAAAAAACACTAACGGCACTTATGCACAAGCCCATGTACTAAAAGCGCCATTCAACTCCGTTGGTGATGATTACGGTGTTACTTTTCTTAAAACAGATAGAGTTGGCTATTTCTCCTCTAACCGAAACGGAGGAAAGGGAAGTGATGATATTTATTATTTCAATATGGATAAAGATAGCCTACCTTGCCGTACCGCCAAAGTATCTGATTATGTTGTCGGATATAAATGCATCCCAAAACATCAATTGGCACTAATAGATACAGCTAAGCAGGTTGTAGTTGTTCCTGCTGAAAAGAAATTCACAAGTAATAAGACTGAAATTGTACGCATACACTTTGACTTTGATAAATATGATATAAGATCCGGTGATGCAAGAGTGCTTGACAGTGTGGCATCTTATCTACGCCAAAACCCTGACATGGTTGTTGATTTAAATGGATATTGCGATACAAGGGGTTCTTATGCTTATAACCAAACCTTATCAGAAAAAAGATCAAACTCAGCACTGAAATATATAGCTGCTAAAGGGATAAGTAAAAGCAGGATGAAACCTAAAGGATATGGAAAGACACATTTATTAAACGGTTGCCTTGATGGTGTTGCATGCTCAGAATTTGAGCAAGAGCAGAACAGGCGCGTAGAAATTATCTTCACACCAAATAAAGGTATTGTATCAACCAAATAAAATATAGATTGGACTTTTATTGCTAATCCTTCCAGTTAAAAAATCCTATTAAATCACTTATGTCATCCAGCCAATAAAAAAATAAATTCCTGGTGTCACAAGTATTTCAATATATAAAAGTTGTGAATGATACGCCAAAGATAGGAAGAGGTTTTAGTATTTGGTTGGATGAATATGATGATATCTTTTCCGATATTGATCCAAGTCCTATTCAGGAAGAGCACTTTCCGATGGCTTTATTAATGAAGTAAGGAAAGCTTCCGCCGAGAATGCATTTAACATTGGAGAAGTAAAGCTACTTGTGCCCGAAAAAGCCACTGGGTAGGCATCAGATAAATTTGTTATGAAACAATTGTTGGTTCTATTTGAACCTGAGGGATGTCCTTTTTAATATATACAGGGATGAAAAATTTGCTCCTTTTATCCCACAAAAGAAAATAAGTATTAAGCTTTTACTCCAAAATGGTAAAGCCCAGTTTACACTTCTTATTTACAACTCCAATAATAGAAATCTCTTTCCTACTTGTTCGGATGTGTGGAGAGTGTTGGAGTAGGATTGATAGTTTGGGTTGGGGTAACCGTTGGACTACCTGGAGGGGGAAGTGTTGGACTAACTGTTGGAGTTGGAACTATGGGTGTCGGGTTAACCTTTGGAGTTGGAACAGGACTTGGATTATAAGTTGGGGTTGGAACTGGGCTTGGGGTTGGGGTTGGGCTATACGTTGGTGTTGGAGCCGGAGGAGTAGGATTAACGGTTGGAGTTGGATTAAATGTTGGTGGTTGCGTCTGCCCCTTTGTTATTGAAAACGTAAAGCAGCATGCAATACCTATATATAGAATCAATCTGTTTTTCATATCACAATAATTTATACCGCAAAGCTATTTCATCGTTACACTTTTTGCTCAAAATAATCGATGAATTTACAACCCAAAAAGGCGAGCTACAAAACCCCGTAGATATAGTTAAAACAAGGACAATAGCCTCTTATTACAAGTATGTATAATGTATAAATAAATATTCCATTTATACTATACACGCCCGATATTCACAGCCTAGATTTGCCTTATAAAAATGTTAATTAAAAGACACAACTAAATATTAAATACTATGAGAACTATAAATTTTAATTCCAAAATGAAATGGAATAAACGCAGTAAGTACAGCTTAGGATTATTAAAAAAATGCATAACCCTAATGTTGGTATTAATTTCACTGCAAACAACAATGAAAGGCCAGACGGTAGACCGAGTAAGGCCAATTTGGTGGTTTGGAATAGCCGGAGCAGCTAATTTCAACTTCTATAATGGAACCGCTCAAATACTAAATGATAACCTAACCCTACCCTATGCCTTTGAAAATGGCTTTGGTGTTGCTCCTTATGTATCCATTTTTGCTGAATATAGAAAAAATCGAGTATGGGGACTAATGTTTAACGTAGCCTATGATGGACGTATGGGGCAATTTTCACGCATTGAAGGTCCTTCCAGTCCGGGTACATCTCTAACAGGTGAATTCGATTATATAGCATTTGAACCCAGTTTAAGAATTGCTCCGTTCGCCGGCAATTTGTACTTTTTCATCGGGCCTAGGTTCAGCTACAATGTCCAAGACAATTTTATGCTCCATTCAGAACCGGAATATGGCTCTAATAATGAATCGAAATGGAGCGATGTTTATGGAGTACGTATTTCAGCGCAGGTTGGAGTGGGGTATGAAATACCGCTTTCAGCACCTGATAACACTACTCAAGTCAATCTTTCGCCATTTGTTGCATTCCTTCCTTATTTCGGTGAACAGCCCAGAAGCATAGAGAACCTGACCCTGACAACAGTACGTGCAGGCATGGCAATTAAAATTGGATGTGTACACAGAGCAGAACCAGCAACAACTTCTGAAATAACAGTTCCCCCACCCGCTCCTGCGCCTAATATTCAATTCTCTGTTAGTGCCCCCAGTTACGTGCCTAGCCAGCAAGTAGTGAAGGAAACTCTTCCACTTTCAAACTATGTTTTCTTTGATATTGGAAACACCGAAATTCCAAGCCGGTATATTCTGCTTACAAAATCACAAGCTGTTGGATTTTCAGAAATGCAATTGCAAGATTGCCAAAAAGACCCGAGTACACGTTCAGCACGTCAGCTTACTATGTACTACAATGTAATGAATATTGTAGCCGATAGAATGAGGATACACCCTGACGTAACCATTACTTTAATAGGAGCTTCTGCAGGAAAAGGGGAAGCAATTGCTAGGGCTAATGCTACCTCTGTAAAAAACTATCTGGTAAATACATTTGGTATTGATCCTTCCCGCATAAAAATTGAAGCCAGAAACAGGCCTTTAATACCATCTGAGCTTTCTACAAGTAAGATTGATACTGAATTAACAGTAGCTGAAGATAATAGAGTTGATATTGTGAGCAATTCACCTTACTTAATGACAGAGGTTAAAGATAATTCTGCTCCGTGCCTGAATCCTATTGAAGTTACCTCATTAGATGGCAGTTCACCCGGCGATGCGAAAGTTACGGTTAACGCAACCGGTGCTAGCAGTTCACTCAGGTCATGGTCACTCGATGTAAAAGACTCTGCAGGAAATTCACAGCATTTTGGCCCCTTTACAAGTGATGTTACTAATTTGTCTGGTGCAGCCATATTGAATGGCAGTGCAAATGGCAGTTATACTATTGTAATGACAGGTTACACCAGGGAAGGGGATTCTATTAAAAAGAGCACATCTTTCACTTTAAGCCGTCAGGCTGTGCCTAGTCAACAGGAGCAATATTTAAGTATTCTATTTGAATTCGATAAATCAAGAACAGTTGCAACTTATACCGATTTCCTTGCAACAACCGTATCACCGCACATTCAAAACAATTCAATAGTAGTTATAGATGGATATACTGATAATGTAGGTTCTGCAGATTATAACCAGACTCTATCAGTACAACGTGCTCAAGAAGCGCAACTTATATTGCAGGCAGCAACTTCAGCCTCTAACTTAAAAGAAGTAGAGTATAGAACTAATGGCCATGGCAATGTAAACGCACCATTCCCAAACACTTTACCGGAAGAGAGATTTTATAACAGAACTGTTGTAATTGATGTGATTCCTAATGGAAGCGTAGCTCAGAAATAAAACAATCAAACAGCTATTATAACATTGGTGGATATAACATCCACCAATGTTATTTTTAAATAAATAACTAATACAAAACCATATGAATAATTTAATTGCAAAAGCAGAAGTTATTATAGATGCAACTCCTGCCCGTATTTGGAAAGCATTAACAGATCCAGCAGAAGTTAAGCTATACTTATTCGGAACCAATTTAATTGTGAAAGAATGGAAAGTAGGTAGTGATATACAATATAAGGGAGAATGGATGGGCAAGGCATATGTTGATAAGGGCAAAATACTGGTTTATAAACCCGAGGAATTATTAATAACCACATACCTAAGTGGCATTTCGGGCAAGGCTGATATTCCTGAAAATTACCAAAAGGTAAGTTATGCATTAACTCCTTTGGAAAACAAGACGAAACTTACCATAACCCAGGAAAATATTGAATCGGAAGAAAGTAAAAAACATTCGGAAGAAAATTGGGGCAAGGTTTTACACGAGATGAAGAAGGTAATTGAGAAGAGTGCTGTTATGCATTAACAATACCTATAAAGAATTCAGCCGCTTCATAAATTCATCTTTATACACTACACCTACCGGTATAGATGTATTATTTATATAAA
>DATHOD010000012.1:0-4744 GCA_035485295.1 Bacteroidia bacterium | reverse complement strand
TACAGCTAAAGTGTCATATTTTTTGCCTGTTAGATTTAAAAAGAATGGTAACGTTTTTACTAAAACTAATTAAGGTCTTAGTCCTGAAACTATATTCCTACTCCGTAAACTTATATCCTACTCCCCTTATGGAGTGAAAATGCTTTGGGTTGCGGGGATCAGCCTCAAAGTATTTACGGAAATTCACAATGTAATTATCTACTGTTCTCGTAGATGGCGCAGTTTCATAACCCCATACCTGTTCAAGAATAAGATCGCGGGGAACAACTTCGTTCTTCTTCGCAGTCAATAATCTTAACAATTCTATTTCTCTTTTACTCAGTTCCTTCTTCTTGCCATCCTTAGTTGTAATTTCATAGGTAATGAAATTTACTTTCCCACTGCTGAAAACATATTCTTCCTGCGCTACTGCTTTTTCAACCGTGCCCCTTCGCTTAAGTAAGCCCTTTACTCGTAATAAAAGTTCTTCTAAATGAAAAGGTTTAGCCAGGTAATCATCTGCCCCTAGTTTAAGTCCGGCAATTCTGTCGCCGCTATCGCCGCGAGCTGTAAGAAAGAGAACTGGTGTTTGCTTATCTATTTTGCGAATATTTTTACACAGTTCAAACCCATCCATACCTGGCAGCATAACATCTAAAATAATTAGCGAGTACTGTTCAGCTTTGAATTTCTGCCATGCAGTTTCTCCATTATCAAAGGTCACCACATGATAACCTTCCATTTCTAAATTAAGTTTTATGACAGATAGCAGATTCTTTTCGTCTTCTACTAAAAGGATTGTCTCTGCCATCGGGTTTTTGTGATTGTTTAACTGACAATCTTAAGGCGGGCGAAGCGCAACAGCAATTGCTTCTTTTCACCGTTCTCGAAAATTACTACTGCCTTGCTATTCGGAAAAGCGCCTTCCATAGTTACAACCTGTCCAATTCCAAATCTATCGTGTTCTACTTTCATACCTGCTTGCAGTGAAACAAGATGGCTGTTATCTACCGGTGGGGCAGCCGTATTTGCCTTTTTTACGCTTACTAATTTTTTATTGGCAGTGAACGGTGCGGGCTGCATAACTGGTGGTGCAACATTAAATGCCGTTGGCCTTTTTGGGAAAGATGGTTCATTCTCAGGTTCGTCCCTATAATATGAAACGCTCTCTATAAATTCCGCGGGTATCTCTTCTAAAAAGCGGCTTGGTTCACAGCTCAATGAATTGCCATAACGGTACCTGCTTATTGAAAATGATAATGTGGCTTGCTTTTTAGCACGTGTAAGTGCAACATAAAACAACCTGCGTTCTTCTTCCAATTCTTCACGAGACATAATTGCCATTTGTGAAGGAAATAGATTTTCTTCCAGTCCGCCAATGTATACATAGTTAAACTCAAGCCCCTTGGCAGCATGAATGGTCATTAGCAGTACTTTGTCTTTGTCCTTTTCGTCGTCCTCATTAATATCTTCACTGGTAAGTAATGCTACGTCTTCCATGAACAGATTCAATGTAGGAGCCGGACCATCTGGTTCAGCTTTTTCTGCAAAGTCTTTCAAGCCATTAAGTAACTCCTGTATGTTCTCCATACGGTTAATTCCTTCTGGGGTGCGGTCCTGATAAAGCTCTTTTATAATACTTGTGTTAGTGGCTATATAATCAGCTAACTGATAAGCATTATATGTTGGCAATAGAGCTGAAAAACTCTTTATAAGTGTAACGAACTCACCCATTTTCTCAACGGCACGCGGTTGTATAGCAAGTCCAAACTCCGTAATATTTTCAAGCGCGGTCCATAAACTCACATCGTTATCTGCAGCAGCAACAATAAGTTTATCTACCGAAGTATCGCCTATTCCACGTTGAGGATAATTGATAACCCTGCGTAGTGCTTCCTCATCATGTGGATTGATAGTAAGCCGGAAATAGGCCATAATATCTTTTATCTCCTTACGCTGGTAAAAAGATACGCCACCATAAATACGGTAAGGTATATTGAGTTTACGCAATGCTTCTTCAATAGGGCGCGATTGTGCGTTGGTGCGGTAAAGAATTGCAAACTCTTTATTAGCAGCATGATTACTTATCCTCAGGTCGAATATAGATTGTGCTATTTGCCTACCCTCTTCCGAATCGGTAAATGCTTTTAAAACTTTTATCTTCTCCCCTTCATCGTTCGATGTCCACACATTTTTCTGAAGCTGATCACGATTCTTCGAAATAACATTATTGGCAGCAGCTACTATGTTTTTTGAAGAGCGATAGTTCTGTTCCAATTTGAAAACCTGTGTATCGGGATAATGTTTCTGAAAGTTCAAAATGTTCTGAATATTAGCACCACGGAAAGCATAAATACTCTGGGCATCATCTCCCACTACACAAATATTCTGATGTCTTGCAGCCAATTGGCGCAATATCATATACTGCGAAAAGTTAGTATCCTGATACTCATCTACCATTATGTAGCGGAACTGGTCCTGGTACTTAAGTAATACAGCAGGATTATCGCGCAACAGGATATTGGTATTGTATAATATGTCGTCAAAATCCATTGCACCCGCTTTGCGCAAACGCTTGTTATAAGTCTCATATATCTGTCCGAAGTGCTCACGCCTTGCCGCCCTGTCTTCATTCATATACTGAATGTCACCGAAGTATTCCGCAGGGTTTATCAGTGCTGTTTTGAGTGTTGATATGCGACCCAGTAATGAAGATGCCTTATACGCTGCATCATTCAAACCCAATTCTTTCACTATGCTTTTTATTAGTGACTTAGAATCATCGGTATCGTAAATAGAAAAATTAACCGGGTATCCAATCTTATCAGCTTCTCTTCTTAACAGACGTGCAAAGGTGGAGTGAAAAGTACCCATCCAAAGGTCGCGGGCATTATGCCCTATCAGGTGAATAATACGTTCTTTCATTTCACGTGCCGCCTTATTGGTGAAGGTGAGCGAAAGAATACGGTATGGGTCAACACCTTGTTTCAGCAAATGAGCAATACGGTATGTAAGCACACGTGTTTTACCTGAACCGGCACCAGCAATAATCATAACAGGTCCGTCGGAACACAATACAGCATTGCGTTGCTCGGGGTTCAGATGTTCTAAATAATCGTCTTCCATTATCTTAAATATACCACCTTTTTTTGGATATTCAAAGGTAATATTAAAGATTCAACGATTAAAGAATGTTAATAAATCTTGTACCAATTTCTTTATAACCTGCATTGTAATTGAATAGCTAATAATAGTTTTGTAATTGCATTCACAATCTTGCATTATTCATGTACAAAAGGTTTATTTTTCTGTTGCTGATTTTTATTGAATGCTGTAATATTTCACCCAATCATAGTAAGTATAGGAGCTACACCACTGAAGACGGAGTAAATTATTCTAAGTATGGCGATATGGGCACCAGCCATAAAAAGCCCCATGCCGGCGATGTGCTTGAATTAAATGTGAATTACACCAAAATGAACGATTCCCTTTTTTGGGATTCACGAGATATAGGCTACCCTTATGTGTTGTTTGTTTCTTATTACGACCTAGCCCAAGGCGATAGTTATGAAAAGATCTTACTTAATTCTGAAGAGGGTGACAGTGTGAATTTTATTGTTCCTGCTTATCCGGTTTTCGCAAATATTTTACACACCCCTGTACCTTTTTTCCTGCATAAAGATGATATGATAAAGGTAAACGTGCGCATAAATTCCCTCCTTAATTCGGAACAGTTTACCGCCCGAATGAAAGAGGTAAAAGCAAACAAAGAAGATTTGGACCTTCAGGAACAAGTTGACTTACAGAAGTATATAAAAGGTAACCACATACCCCTTACTATGAAAGAGGATAATGTATACCTGGTACCAATGCATAAAGGTAGTGGCTCGGGCATAAAAAGAGGTGATCTTCTGAGCCTTGCATATAAAGGCTATTTTCTTAGTGGGCGTATGTTTGATTCTATATCTGAGCGCAACCCACTGCAATTCAGGTATGGAGATACTGCCCAAGTAGTAAAAGGGCTTGAAATAGGCCTAAAAAAGATGCAGGAGGGCGAGCAAGCAAAAATAATTATACCTTCGCAACTCGCCTTTGGAGAGAATGGGTCATCCACGGGCATCGTGCCTCCTTTTACTACGGTAATTTATGAGGTGCGACTGTTAAAAGTAAACTAGTACCCTGCAACAATAATTAAGTTTTCTTCTATGAAGTCAAACATCATCAAATTAAGTTTGTTTTCCATTGCTGCTACAGCATTATTATTTGCATGTAAAGGCGGTTCTTCTTCAGGTAGTTTCGAAACCGATCCTGCAACCGGTGTTCAGTACCGCTTTATTAAACACGATGAAGCAGGTAAGAAGCCTTCAGCAGGCGATTTCGGACACGTAATATTATATTATAAGAACGATAAAGACTCTGTAGTATTCGATTCACGCAAAAGAGGTGATTCACTTGGTGCTATAAGAATTGCATTAATAAAAGGCTTTAACGGCTGTGTGGAACAGGGTATTACCATGATGGCGGTTGGCGATAGCGCAGAATTTATGGTAAACGCTGATTCTCTTTATACAAAAACGTTCAGACAGAAAACATTGCCTCCGTATATAAAGACGGGCACAATGCTTCATTTCTATATTAAGCTTTTAAGCTTTCAGACCAAGCAAGAAATGATGCAACAACAGCAAAAGGATATGATGAAGCGCCAAATGGAAATGGAAAAACGCCAGTCGGAAGAATGGCCTTCTATTAATGAATACTTAACTGC
>DATHOD010000011.1:0-11818 GCA_035485295.1 Bacteroidia bacterium | reverse complement strand
CCATGGTGAAGGCGGGATATTCTCACTATATGCATTGGTTAATAAACTTGATAAAAGGTTGTTCCTGCCCACCATTATTGGTGCAGGTACCCTACTTGCTGATGGTATCATCACTCCACCCATAAGTGTATCCTCGGCTGTTGAGGGACTTAACATGGTTCCGGGATGGGAAAAAACTATTGAGCCGGGTAATGACTTGGTTCTTACTATAGTACTAAGTATTATAGTAGGCCTGTTCCTTTTCCAGCGTTTCGGTACAAAAATTGTTGGTGGTTCTTTTGGCCCGATAATGTTGGTATGGTTTAGTGTATTGGCTATATTAGGTGTTTCTCAAATTATTCATTACCCTCAAATATTTGCAGCCTTAAACCCAATGTATGGCTGGAACCTGCTAATGCATCACCCTAAAGGTTTCTGGTTATTGGGTGCTGTGTTCCTGTGTACTACAGGTGCCGAGGCATTATACTCCGACCTTGGCCACTGCGGCAGAAAGAATATTCAGGCAAGCTGGATATTTGTAAAAACTGCTCTTGTTCTGAATTATCTTGGACAAGGAGCGTGGCTTATTTTGCAGAACAAACCAAACATTGGAGATGTAAACCCATTCTTCTCTATAGTACCTACATTCTTTATTATCCCCGTTGTGTTACTTGCTACCGGAGCCTGCGTTATTGCAAGCCAGGCGCTAATTAGTGGTTCTTACACACTTATAAGTGAAGCTATATTGCTGAATTTTTGGCCAAGGGTTACTGTTAAGTATCCTACCAATATTCGCGGACAGATATATATACCAAGTATTAACTGGGTATTGTGTGTAGGATGTGTTTTGGTCGTTTTCTACTTCAAAACATCTGAAAATATGGCGGCAGCTTATGGTTTCTCTATTACCGTTGCCATGTTAATGACTACCATACTCATGTTCTATTTCCTTCGTTTCCGCAAGCACTATTCCTGGGGCGTAGTTATTCCAATTCTTATAGTTTTTGCTACTGTTGAAACATCTTTCTTTATAGCCAATGCAGCTAAGTTGTTGAAGAGGTTAATGTTCCTGGTATTTGAAGGCGGCCTTATTTTTACCATGTATATATGGTACCGTGCACGTAAGATCAATAACCGCTTTTTGCATTTTGTTGACTTAAGGGAACATATACCTCTGCTTAAAGATCTGAGTGCCGACCAAACTATTTCAAAGTTCTCTTCAAACCTTATTTACTTAAGCAAAGCAAACAACCCTGCTGAAATTGAGCAGAAGATCATTTACTCTATTTTCAGCCGCCAGCCTAAACGTGCCGATATTTATTGGTTTGTGCACATTGAACGCACCAACGAACCGTATACTATGGAATATAGTGTAGATGAAATGGAGGATGATAAAGTTATCCGCGTAGAGTTCCGTTTAGGATTCAGGGTACAGGCACGTATAAATGTATTGTTCCGAAAAGTGGTAGAAGAGATGGTTGCCAACAAAGAATTGAATATTACCAGCCGTTACCCTTCACTTAAAAAGTATCATCTGGCTTCCGATTTTCGTTTTGTAATACTTGAAAAATTCCTTTCATTCGAGAACGAATTTAGTTTGAGGGAAAGTTTCATATTGCGCAGTTATTTCTTCATTAAACATTTTGCACAATCGGAAACCAAAGCTTTCGGACTTGATACCAGCGAAACACGTATTGAGAAGATACCGCTAATTGTGAATCCTGTCACCAATATTCACATGACGCGTGTACCACCCCGTAATTCGCACCCGCATAAACCGTAAGTTTATCTTTGTTTAAAGAGCCTTTATGCAATACACTATTTCATTAGATTCTTTTGCCTTGTGGGTTACTGCCATAGTCTGTATGGTATTTGTTGGTGTAGGCCTGTGGAACATTCGCTCTATCTTTTCTAAGGCTAACGATAAAGTAACCAAGCTTATTCACGCTGTGGTTCTTATTGTATTACTAGGGCCATTGGTATACAGCTATCTCTATCATCCGCAAAAATATGTGATAGGCAACTTC
Organism: Bacteroidia bacterium; assembly: GCA_035485295.1. Lineage (GTDB taxonomy): Bacteria > Bacteroidota > Bacteroidia > JABEUT01 > JABEUT01 > JABEUT01. The sequence goes on along the minus strand of DATHOD010000011.1, from coordinate 9,812 downwards.
GACGTGTTTATTAAAAGGCCAATTGGCGATGTGGTAATTCATGTGAAAGACATACGCGAAATGCGCCTTGTAAACAGTACTGAAATGGATGGCACCATTCGTACATTTGGAGTAGGGGGGCTGTTCGGGTATTTTGGTAAATACCATAATCCTAAGATTGGTGACTTTACCATGTATGCATCCAGGCAAGATAAGTTGGTGATTATTTATACCAAAGATGGGAATGCAGTTATTATCACACCTGATGATCCCGGTTTCCCCGATAGACTCAAAATGAAAATGAACGACGTACTATACTAGTAACCGGAATGCAAATTTATTCCTCACTTCACCAATGCAAAGCCATTAGCCACGCATTTATTTAGGTTGAATTACATGGCTTTTCCCACACACACACAATATTGATTCTAAATGGCAGGCGGAGTAAAGTGTTATGGAGACAAGGCGGAATAACACGGTCTTGGCGATTGAGCCAAGATTACGTTCCGGCTGTCTTGATTTTTTAGTTCTTTTTTATCAAGAAAAAAGAACAGGAGAATAAATCACTTCACCAATGCAAAATCATTGGGCAGGCCAGAATAAGATTCCAGATCCATTTTAACTGAGCCAACTAATACGTTAGCCTTAGCACGGATAGGTATATGGTTCTTATCGTCAGATATCCATACTTGCAGGTCGTCATCGTGTTTAAATATTCTACCCTTCTGTACCATGGGTTCAAACACCATGCAGCGTATTTTACCAATGTCGCTATCTAAGGTATCACGACGTACAAACTTTATCCTAAGTGTCCATATCTCATCATCTACATACGTTTCAACGCTGTCAACCTTGCCGGGTTGGATGTTGTCATAATCAAACGTGCTGGCGTAAAAAAATGCCGACAGCATATCCTGTATATAATCTGGTATTTTTACTTCCTTGCCATTGCTGTTAGCTATATGATATTGCTGGTCGAATACTATATCTTGTTTTATCAGGAAGCCGCCTTCATCAACCCGGCGGATAAACATAAGAGGGCACACTGATTGTTCATCAATGTAAGTTTCGTAGCGGTCGCGTACTTTAAAAAACAGGCTGAATGCTCCCGTAGAACTTCCTAAGCCAACTACATGCAAGGTGCTTCTGCCATTAATTATTTTGTTCTCATTTTCTATATTAATAGTAGCCTTGCCTGCATCTAATAATCCATAGTGAAGACGGAAGGTGAGCTTCTCACCACGCTTAAAGCCCAGGTTGGGTATAACACGCATAGGCTCTTGTGCAATGGCATTCACAGCACAAAGCATTAACAAAGTAAAGGTAACGTGCTTAAAAAATAAAGGGGCTTTCATCAAACCTTGGAACATTGAAAAATAAATTAGCGTAAATGTTCTCTTATGCCTTATTGGTTTGTGAGATTTTGATTCTAAGTTCTTCCTCTCTTCTACGTATTAACGCAGAAAAGGTTCTTAGTATTGTTCTTTGCTGTTCGGGAAATCTTTTTTCTTTACATCGCTTATATAGTGACCTACTGCATCAGTCATTACCTGGTAAAGGTTTGCGTATCTCCTTAAAAAGCGTGGATTGAATTCATTTGTAATGCCAAGCATATCGTGTAATACAAGTACTTGGCCGTCGCATGCGCCACCGGCGCCAATACCAATAGTAGGGATGGTAAGCTTAGCCGTGACCTTAGCTGCTAGTTTTGCAGGTATCTTCTCCAATACTATAGCAAAGCATCCTGCTTCCTGAAGTACTAATGCATCTTCAATTAATTTTTTCGCCTCTGCTGCTTCCTGCGCTCTTACAGTATATGTTCCAAATTTGTATATCGATTGCGGAGTAAGCCCCAAATGCCCCATTACAGGTATCCCGGCTGATATAATACGTTTTACGGAATCTTCTACTTCTTTACCACCTTCCAGTTTCACAGCGTGAGCGCCAGCTTCTTTCATTATTCTAATGGAGCTATTTAGCGCTTCTTTTGAATTTCCCTGGTATGTTCCAAAAGGAAGATCAACCACAACCAATGCCCTTTCTCTTGCACGTATAACCGATGATGCATGGTAAATCATATGGTCAAGTGTAATAGGCAATGTAGTTTCATGCCCTGCCATTACATTCGAAGCAGAGTCGCCTACCAGTATCACGTCTATGCCGGCGCCATCAAGTATGCGTGCCATAGAATAATCGTATGCAGTAAGCATAGCAATCTTCTCACCCTTTTCCTTCATTGCCTGAAGTACGTGGGTAGTTACTTTTTTTATTTCCTTTTTACTTGCCATAATATTTTACGAAAATAGAATTTTTATTAGGATAGGGTGTGTTTTTAATTTGTCTCGCAAAGACGCAAAGTACGCAGAGTTATAAATTGTTTACAATCCGTACTATTCCATCTTTAACAAGATTAACATGAAAATTTACAAGAAGGCCTAGTTTCGTATTTGTAAGTTTTAAATACGTTAATAGCTGTTTATGGTGAACTGATGCAAGGCTTTCAACTGATTTGATCTCCACAATAACCTTGTTTTCTATTATTATGTCTGCACGGAAGCCAATTTCCATTTTAATGTCATTGTAAACCAAAGGTATCCCTTGCTGCCTTGTATATGCTAACCCTTTTTTCCCTAGTTCATGGCAGATCACTTCTTCATAAACACTCTCTAATAAACCAGGCCCCAATTGTGAATGAACTTTAATGAAAGTATCGACAAGTATTTTCGAGATTTCATTTTCAGTCATGCCGTTTTTCTTTGCGTTCTTAGCGTCTTTGCGAGAAATGCCCCGATTTTTAATTTTGAATTAATCTGCATGCGCATATTCTTCAATAGGAGGACATGTACACATTAAATTACGGTCGCCATAAGCGTTATCGGCACGTGCCACAGGAACCCAGAATTTATTTTCCCTTAACCAATGCAATGGGTATGCTGCTTTTTCTCGGCTGTACTTATGGTTCCAGGTGTCAGCAATAAGTGACTTAGCAGGGTGTGGGGAGTTCTTCAGCACATTGTCTGTTGCATCTGCTCTGCCATCCAATACTTCTGCAATCTCGTTACGGATAGATAACATAGCTTCTACAAAACGGTCCAGTTCTTCTTTAGCTTCACTTTCGGTAGGTTCTACCATCAATGAATCGTGAACAGGGAAGGAAACAGTAGGAGCGTGGAAGCCATAGTCCATTAACCTCTTGGCTATGTCTGTTACTTCTATACCCGCGCTGCGTTTAAACTCACTACAATCCAATATCAACTCGTGAGCAACATTGCCATTTGTACCTGTGTAAAGTATCTTAAAGCTATCCTTCAGGCAAGCCTTAATGTAGTTAGCATTCAGTATAGCATACTTGGTTGCATCGGTACAACCTGTTTGGCCCAGCATGCGTATGTAGCCATAAGAGATAAGCAATATCAATGCGCTACCCCAAGGTGCCGCAGATACAGCGTGAATAGCCTGAGGATCGTTTTGCAATATGTTATGGCCCGGTAAGAAAGGCACCAGGTGCTTAGCTACACCAATTGGCCCCATGCCCGGTCCGCCTCCGCCATGCGGTATAGCGAATGTCTTATGCAGATTCAAGTGGCAAACGTCAGCGCCAATACGTGCAGGATTGGTTAAGCCAACCTGTGCATTCATATTCGCGCCATCCATATAAACCTGTCCGCCGTTTTTGTGGATTATCTTGGTTATCTCCGAAATGGTTTCCTCGAACACTCCGTATGTGGAAGGGTAGGTTACCATGAAGCATGAAAGATTGTCTTTATGCAGGGTAGCTTTTTCCTTCAGATCCACCATATCAATGTTTCCATTTTCGGTACATTTTACTACCACAATTTGCATGCCAACCATGGCTGCACTTGCTGGGTTAGTTCCGTGTGCCGAAGCAGGTATTAAAGCTATGTTTCTATGACCCTCTCCGCGGCTGATATGGTAAGCACGAATTACGAGCAATCCGGCATACTCTCCCTGTGCCCCTGAATTGGGCTGTAAAGACACTCCTTTAAAGCCTGTTATTTCGCATAAGTATTTAGCAAGGGTATCGCACATTTTTGTATACCCTTTTGCCTGGTCAAGCGGAGCAAATGGGTGCATGTTGGCAAAGCCCGGCATGGTGATAGGATAAAGCTCACTTGCAGCATTCAACTTCATGGTGCAAGAGCCTAAACTAATCATTGAATGAGTAAGTGATAAATCTTTGTTTTCCAATCGTTTAATATAACGCATCAATTCTGTTTCCGAATGGAACATATTGAAGACAGAATGTTGCAGGTAGGTGCTCTTACGGAGCAATGAATCTTGCCTTAAAAAGTTCTCGGTAGCCTGTATATCGGCATGGGTAACTTCTATCTTATCCTTCCCTGCTGCCTGGGTAAAAATTGCTATGATATCTGATAGGTCATTTTGGCTGGTAGTTTCATCTAAACTTATGGTCAATTTTTGGTTTGAAGTGTAGTTGAAATTGATGCCATTTTTCAGGGCCAAATTCCGAACGGTTTCAGCTTCCATACCGGCAGGTAAATTTACCTCAATAGTATCGAAGAAATCGTGGTTGGAAATTGAGTAGCCCAACCTGTTTAATGTGTGTGCTAAATAGCTGGCATATTGATGCACTTTTTTAGCAATGTTTTTTATCCCTTGCGGACCATGATAAACGGCATACATACTTGCCATAACTGCCAATAAAGCTTGTGCAGTACAAATGTTAGAAGTGGCCTTTTCACGACGGATGTGTTGTTCGCGAGTTTGCAATGCCATACGCAATACCCTGTTACCTTCAGCATCTACCGATACGCCAATGATGCGGCCCGGTAATACACGTTTAAATGATTCCTGTGTTGCGAAGAATGCAGCATGAGGGCCACCATAGCCCATAGGCACGCCAAAGCGTTGTGAGTTACCAACTACCACATCGGCACCCCATTCCCCCGGAGGAGTAAGTAATGCAAGGGCGAGCAGGTCAGATGCTACGGCAACATATATACCCCTGTCGTGCAGAGATTTAGTAAGAGCGCTGTAGTCAGTTACCTTACCATTAGCGGCAGGGTATTGTAGCAGAACACCAAAAACTCCATCCCAGTTAGCAGTTGTTACATCGCCTATGGTGATTGTAATTCCCAATGGTGCAGAGCGGGTTTTAAGTACATCTATAGTTTGAGGGAAACAGTCGTTTGATACGAAGAATGTATGTGCAGCTTCCTTGTCTTTCGGTTTTGAATGGTAGAACATTAACATAGCTTCGGCAGCAGCGGTAGCTTCATCTAATAGAGAAGCATTGGCTATGGGCATACCGGTAAGGTCAACCACAGTAGTTTGGAAGTTGAGGAGAGCCTCTAACCTTCCTTGCGATATTTCAGCCTGGTAAGGGGTGTAAGCAGTATACCAACCCGGGTTTTCAAGCACATTGCGCCTGATGGCCGAAGGCACTATGCAGTTGTAATACCCTAATCCTATATACGAACGGAACACTTTGTTCTTATCAGCTAGTTCGCTGACATGTGCCAAATACTCATGCTCGGTCATGCTTTCAGGTAGCTTCAAAGGCTTGGTAAGCCTTATAGATGCAGGCACGGTAGCGTTAATCAGCTCATCAAGAGTGGAATAACCGATCTTGTTAAGCATTTCATGTATATCGGAAGTACGGGGTCCTAAGTGTCGGTGTGCAAAGCTGTCTGTCTTCATAGTAGATTGTTTCAAAATATAAGGCTGCAAATCTATGAAAAAAGAGCTTGCCAGATTCAGGAAAAAATGGCAATAATCAAGGCTTTAAAATGGGTGGTGATTTACCTTAGAAAGGTTAGGTTCAGGCGTTCTTTTCAGCCCTGCCGTCAATACGTCCGTCTTTGTGTTTTGAGGAACTTGAACTTAGTTCGAGCAGTTCAATTAACTTGTTCTGGAGCTTTATAATTTCGTTTTCTTTTTCAGCCAGCAGTTTCTGCAGGTTCAATTGCTCAGGGTCGTTTGCCGAAAGAGATAAAAGATCGACCAGTTTTATTTTAAGCACATCGGCTATTTGGTTTAGGCGTGAAAAGCTAACGTCAGTCTTGTTCCTTTCAATTTTAGAGTAGGCGGGGAGTGATATGCCAATTTTGTCGGCAACTTCCTCCTGGCTCCATCCCTTCAGGTTTCTTACGTATCTTATTTTTTCGCCTAATGTCTTCACTTCCAAATTAATAATGTAAAACTATAATTGTATTCGTTTTTGAGTAGTATACTGTTAGTATCTATTTTTTTCGTTATAGTTTGTATTTGCATATCGCAGATATATTTGCCTTTATCGTATTTCTATTGCTTTCTGTTGGGGGCAGTATAAAAAAATGTAAATATTTATGGAAAAGAAACTCCGAGCCATACATATTTCTGACGTAGTGAATAAAGGCATTATGGTTGAGATGGCGGCTCATATTACAAAGGCAAGTGGTGGTAAAAAGCGTAAGTGGTTTGCAGAAATCGTGACCAAAGATAGGTATGAAAATGCAAAAAAAGAAATTTCAGGCCTTCCTAACCTAATGGTATACAGTTCTGAATACGAAATATTGTATACCCTGGCCCATGGTTATCTTAAAGGGCTTGATGTTATAATACTTGAATGTGCAGCAGAAGCGGGCAAGGCAAAGGATGGGCATAATATAATGCTCATGTATTCTGCAAAGTAGTATTCGAAAGGCTGCACAATTAAACTTCCTATCTTTGCACCTATGAAGGGCTTATTCAGTTTCGCATTCCTGTTTTTTATTGTGCTTACCTCAAGTGCCCAATTGGCTCCTAATGTTGATCCTGAACGTGCGCCACAGCCACCGGATACAATACTCCTTAATAACGGAAAAATACTGGTAACCCAGGTTGTTGATACGGTAGGGGAGATGGTAACGGTTATAAAGCCTAATTCACACAAGCATAAAAAAGTTGAGATAGATAAAGAAGGTATATTCTCTATACGCTTTGGCAGCACTGGCAAAGAAGATATATTTTATACCTACGATACACTTGTTGGGCATGATTATAAAGTAGACGAAGCACGCAAATTCATAGAAGGCGAACAGGATGCCCAACACGGATTTCATGCGGTGGGCATATCCATAATATCATTTACTGTGGGTGTAGCCTCGGGTGCAACATTAGGCGGCATACTTGGGCTTGCACCTCCATTTACATTAGCAGGTTTTATTACTTATCCTCGTATTAAAGTAAGGCACAAAAGCGTTCGCAACAAAGCCAACGGAACAAATGATGCTTACCTGTATGGATATGATATCACTGCACGCCGTAAGCGCACATTGCATTCCTTTTTGTGGGGTGGCATTGGAACCATTATAGGTATTATAATTCATCCGTCTATCATCAATCAGTAATATGAAAGCGCTTGCAAATGCATTGCGGTTCATTGTCTTCTCCAATATTTTTATTGCTGTCTGTGTACTGTGCTTTACTATAAAGACAGCCTTGCTCATGTTTCATAATGCAGGCAGTATTCATGTGAACGTACTCGTGTTCTTTGCTACCCTGTTCCTTTATGGCTTTCATTTAATGTACCACCGCAGCAGTATGACACCCCGTGAACATAAGGAAGAACGCCATCATTGGGTAGATGAACATAAATACCTTCACATAGGAATTGTAATTGTTTCATTTCTAATATCTCTCAGCCAAATGTTTTATATGCCTTTAAGGGTGTGGGTAGTTTTAATACCCGTCGCAATAATAAGTATGGGCTACAGTGTGCCCATTATAAAAACAAAGCATGGCTGGATACGCTTTAGAGATGTGGCCTGGCTTAAAGTATTCTGGATAGGCTTATGTTATGCATGGCTCACAACCCTATTGCCTTTGGCATATGCACTAGGTGTGCGCCAGTGGTTAAATGCAGATATGCTGTTAATGTTCCTTCGCAATTTTTTGTTTGTATTTGCTATTGCCATTCCATTCGATATTCGTGATATTGGTTTTGATAAAGAGCGTGGCAATAAAACTCTGCCTGTTATTTTGGGTGTAGATAGGGCTATTCTATTGGCTAACGGACTCATGCTTTGTTTTGTAGTGATAGTGTTATTTCAATGCGAATTCTTTAATCTGAATTCCGCAGTAGCAATTGCACTTTGTTTATCGGTTCTCATTTCTTCTTTTGCAATTTCTATGGCAAAACCAAACAGGCCTAACTTGTTCTTTCAATTGGCTATAGATAGCACTATGGTAGTACAGTTTCTGTTGGTGCTGATAGCTATTCGCTATTTCTGATAAATCTCATATCCCATTCTGACTCATATCATTTCTGTCGCAGGGCAGATGATAGACCTTTGTCTCATAAAATAAAACTGAGAGTTATGAACCAAGTAAAATCAACATTAGCAACTTTCCTGTTAAAGCCAGGTTTAGAAACATTGCACGAAGAGAGTATGGAATGGTTGGAAGAAATAGCCTTCTGGCGTTATGAAGTGGCGTTTTTATATGCGCTTGAAATAAACAAGACATTGAAATCGGTCCCTGTGAAAGCAAAGGAAGTAATGGAGCAAGCCGAAAATGAATTGATTAAGCTTTCAGGTGAAGATATTGATACGTTATGTGATGAGGTGGTTGCGCACGAGCGCTACCTTGGTAAATTAATTGAAGGTAAATACGAAGACCAGGAGGAGTATAGGGATAAGCATGATAAAATTGCCTTGAAAATAAAAGCCTTTGAAAAGCGATTTAAAATATTGAAAAAGGAAATATTTGAGGTGGTAAAACAAAGCAAAGGTGATTTGCTGGAAAGCGTGCTTGGCGAAAAACGCAGCAAGTAGCCCTCACCCTTCCTCTCCCAGGCGGGAGAGGCGTTACGTTGTCTCCCTTTGGAGGGAGATTAAGAGGGAGGAATGTTCGTGGTCACATTGAGTTTGTCGAAATGTAACCGCAGAGTACACAAAGTATTCAGCCACACAAAGGGTGCAAAGTGTTAAAATTTGTTTCTTGCACAATCACTCGTGAACTGAGAACAATAAAGCCCTGATAGAAATATCGGGGCTTTACATATTTATTAAACTATGGCATTGTCATTGCGAGATGCAAAACGACGTGGCAACCCTAGTATTTTTCTGTTCTTTTGTCTTGACACACCTGCGAAGCGAGCATGAGTTCCTTTGAAGACTATTTGATACACGAATAAAAGAACTAAAAAGTCAAGACAGCCGGAACGTAATCTTGGCTCTACCGCCAAGACCGTGTTATTCCGCCTTGTCTACATAACACTTTACTCCGCCTGCCATTTAATAAATACAATGCTTTTGAGATATAATGCCGCTCCATACTCCTTCCCCTCATGGGGAAGGAAGGGATGGAGCATGAAGGGCAAACAAAAAAGCCCCACATTTCTGCAGGGCTTTTGTTTATTAAGTGAATACTTTCTTAATATATCCTGCTTCCACTGAACCATGTAGCTAATTGATTAGCTACACAGTTGAGACTTGCCCCTGTATTTTGCAATACTTTTATTTCAACAGTCTGCCCTGCACTAAGTTGTAGAATGGAACTAATTGTGGCACTTATTGGAATGCTAGTTGAAACACAAGGTACATCAACAGTTTTCCAGTTTGAGCCATTTTTTATAATATAGATTACAATATTGCCTGCGGCAATTGTTGGTGTAAATGTTACAGCAGCATTGAATTGGTATACACCTGAAGACGGCGCCGTATAAATAGTTCCATTAAAGTTTGGTGTAGGAGTTCCATCATCGAATTCTTTGGTGGCAAAACTTAGTGCTGTAAATGTACTGTTTGGGCAAGTTGTAGTGGCGCCTGCATAATAAGCGAACCCTGTACCAACTTGTGGCAAATTTTGCCATGTACCAACACCATTAG
>DATHOD010000010.1:0-6626 GCA_035485295.1 Bacteroidia bacterium | reverse complement strand
AAGTAGCTTATCGTATGTCCAAGTGAGTGGCCTAAAACGGCCAATATTCTGGTCAATAATAAGAGAACCATATAGATCAGGCACCTGGCCGGACAAATTAGCCTTATATAAATCAGGGGCTTTTTCCGGATGCAACATAGCCAAAACCCTATGGTCATCTCCATACGAAAAGGGTAAATGATACACCTTATGGGTAGCAAAGAAAAACGACAACACAAAAAGCGCTGCAAATACTAGGTTAATGCGGGTATTATTCTTTACTGGCATAAGATAATGACAAATATACCAAAGTTAACAGCGACTAAATTGCTCCTCATGTCCGAACAAAATAGTATCTTTGGGCTTTGATGAATTTTCTCTTCCCATCTTTCCTTTACGCACTTTCAGCCGTAAGCATTCCTATTCTAATTCATCTTTTCAATTTCCGAAGGTATAAAAGACTATATTTTTCTAATGTACGCTTCTTACAGGAAGTAGTTCAAGAGTCTCGCTCCCGCTCAAGATTAAAACACTGGCTTGTATTACTTTGCCGAATACTTATAATTGCCTTTCTTGTATTCGCTTTCGCACAGCCTTTTATACCTAACAAGTCGGGTAATATAACTGCGGGTAATAAAGCTGTAAGCATATTTATAGATAACTCATTCAGTATGAATGCCATTAACCAGAATGGTACATTACTGGAAGATGCAAAAACTAAAGCTATCCAAATTGCGCAATCGCTTAATGCAGCTGATAAAATTCAACTTGTTTCGCAGGACTTTGATGAAGCACAGGAACGCTGGCTCAACAAAGATGAATTCATAGAAGAATTGAAAGGCTTAAAGATATCACCCTACTCCAGGCAATTATCAGAAATATTGCAGCGTCAACAAGAAAACCTTGAACATAGCGAAAGTCCCGTAAAAGAAGACTTTATAATATCAGATTTCCAGAAATCTGTTTCAGAGATACCCAATTTTCATGCATCTGCAGACATAAATACTGACCTGGTTCCGGAAACTGCAGAAACAAAAAAGAATATTTCCGTAGACACTTGCTGGTTTAATTCCCCTGTACATATTCCGGGTAAAACAGAACAGCTTTCTGTAAAACTTACAAATTACTCAACTGTTGCCGTATCAAACAGCCCGGTAAAACTTTTCCTGAACGGAGAAGAAAAAGCCATGTCGAGCTTCAACATTGACCCAATGACATCGGTTACCATTACTCTTTCTTTTATTCCCGGGCAAAAGCCAATACAACAAGGTGAGATCAAAATATCGGACTACCCAATAAACTTTGATGATAACTTATATTTCTCCTTCCGATTATCGTCACGTATACCGGTTCTTTGGATACACCCAGACAGTCTTTCTAAGAATGTATTCATACGTGCACTTTACGGTAAAGATTCCCTCTTTACCTTACAGGAAGCAGCCGCCAACCATTTAGATTATTCAACACTACCCTCCTATCGCCTTCTTATACTTGACAATATCCGCTCAGTAACATCCGGTATGAGCCAGGAAATAAACAAATACATATCGCAAGGCGGCAATATTCTAATAATACCTCCTTCCCAAGGAATAGACCAACTCTCATACCAAAACTTCCTTTCTTATATGGATTGTTCATATTACGAAAGGCTTGACACGGCTCACCTTAAAGTAGATAAACTGAATTATGAAAGTATAATTTACTCAGATGTATTTGAAAAGAAGCAGCACCCTAACATGGATCTGCCGATAGTATCGAAACACTATGTAATTTCTCATACCACAAAAGCACTTTCAGAAAACATAATGAAAATGGATAACGGGAACGATTTCCTTGACCTATTCCATTATAATAAAGGCAATATATACTTACTTGCTGTGTCGTTAACAGACGAGTTCAGTAACTTCCAAAAACACGCCATATTTGTCCCAACGCTATATAACATTGGCCTTTACAGCAGCCCTAATACAAGCCTGTACTATACATTGGGCAACATTCAGCCTATAGAAGCACCAAGTATTAGCCTACCACAAAATGTATTTTTTAAAATAGAAGCAACCAAGGACACTTTATCAGTGTTGCCTGAAAGAAGAATCATAAACGATAATGTATTCCTATTCTTACACAACCAGATTACACAGGCAGGTAATTACAAGTTAATGGCAGGCGATAGCCTTGTATCGGGAATCTCTTTTAATTATAATCGAAAAGAATCAGATATGAGTTATTTGACTCCCGCTGATATAGAAACCCTGTGTGAACGGGCAGGAATGAAGAATGTTTCTGTATTGCCTTCATCCAGCGCATCATTGCCAAGTTTATTAACTGAAGTAAACAGAGGTAAATATTATTGGAAATACTGCGTACTGCTTGCTTTACTATTTTTAGCACTGGAAGAAGTAATTTTAAGGCTATGGAAAGAATAACCATATAATCTATCAAAATGAACCTACTCATACAATCAGCAAAAATCGTAGACCCTTCATCGCCGCATAATGGAAAGGTAATGGACATATTGATTGAAAATGGTATCATAACTGAGATTAAGAAAAGCATACCTGTTGCGGGAGTAAAAAAAGTGGTGAATGTAGAAGGCTTGCACGTTTCTCCGGGCTGGTTCGATATGCAGGCCAGTTTTTGCGACCCGGGATATGAATACAAAGAAAATCTTCAATCAGGCTCAAAAGCAGCAGCGGCAGGTGGGTTTACAGGAGTGGCAGTTGTTCCTTCAACCACACCACCAGTCTATTCTAAATCGCAGGTTGAATATATATTAAGCAAAACAAACGGTAACATTGTAGATGTATACCCGATAGGAGCTATCTCTCATAAACTGGAAGGGAACCACCTTGCCGAAATGTATGACATGAAATTATCAGGAGCAATAGCCTTCTCAGACGATACTAATCCGGTTATGAATGCAGGCCTTATGCACAGAGCCCTTCTTTATGCTAAAAGTTTTAATGGCTTAATTATGAGCCGTTGTAATGACAAGACCTTGTCTACCCACAGTTCAGTGAACGAAGGAAAGACAAGCGTGATGATAGGGATAAAGGGTGAACCTTCCATAGCTGAAGAGATAATGGTAATACGCGACCTCTTTCTTGCTCAGCATACAGAAGCAAGAATACATATTAACTCGGTTTCAGTAGCAGGTAGCTTAGCCCTAATAAAGGGTGCAAAGAAACAAGGCCTTGCAGTAACAGCCTCAGTAAATGCATACAACCTGAGCCTTGATGACTCAGCGGTTGCCAGCTTCGATAGCTTTTATAAAGTAGACCCTCCCCTGCGCAGCAAAGAAGATATAAAGGCACTAAAAAAAGCTCTTGCTGAAGGAATAATAGATGTAATATGTTCTGACCACAGGCCTGAAGACGAAGAGAATAAGAAGGTAGAGTTCGACCTTGCCACCCCTGGCATGACAGGCATACAAACCTTATATCCGCTGGTAAATATGTACAGTGAACTTACCACGGAACAAATCATAGAAAAGATTGCTATTAACCCAAGGCGTATACTTGACCTGCCACAAGCCACTATAAAGGAAGGCAGCAAGGCAAACATTACTCTTTTCAACCCTACTGAAGAATGGGTTTTAACAGAAAAGCACCTGCAGTCGCCTTCAAAAAACACTCCGTTCACAGGCAAAAAGCTCAAGGGTAAGATTATCGGAGTTGTCAATAACGATAAGTATCAGGCGTCAGAAGCCTAGTATTTTTCATTCCTGTGAATAAGTTAGGGTAAATATTTTTTGATATTTTAAAAATAATATCCTACATTTGCACCCATTAGTAAGATATCAAATCATTTATATAATAATCTACTACTCAATGAAAAAGACTTTTCTCCCCCTTGTAGCATTAGCGCTTTTAGCTATATCACTTTTAGGAGCCTGCAAATCATCAGAAAGATGTGAAGCATACCGCGATTCAAGGGCTAATACACATCAGGCAATACAAGATCATCACGCAAGAGGATAGTAGTATTTCAATACTTATACTAAGTCAGACTTCCTCCGGGAAGTCTGACTTTTTTATTTAATACCCTTGCCCATTCCTTTCGGGAATACAAACTCTATGAAAAACTCAAGAGCACTAAACCTGCTCATAATAAGTAATATTATTTCAGGCTTCTCACAAGGAATAAGCATGTTGGCAGTACCATGGTACTTTGTAAGCATTTTAAAGATGCCGCAAGGGCTTACTATAATGTATATGTCCATGCTAATAGGTAGCATCTTTTGGGGGCTCTATTCAGGGGCTCTTATAGATAAATACTCCAGAAAGAACTTATTCCTTTTCTTTTCACTCGTATGTGGCACTATATTATGCAGTGCCGCCATAACTGGCTATATACTTACCTATGTCCCTACTTTTTTGGTTGTTACTGTATTCTTTGCTACATGCTATTTTAATGGGGTTTACTACCCTGCCATGTATGCCTTTGCGCAAGAAATAAGTGATGCGAGCCATTATGGAAAGGTGAATTCGTTGTTAGAAATACAGTCACAGGCAATTACAATTGCAAGTGGAGGGGTAGCTGCTTTTCTCTTACAGGGTGTTGATGTTAGCTCTATTCATATTGCCAGCATAAATATTCCAATTGCTGTACATACCGCACCTTGGAGTCTAAGCAGGATATTTATGGTGGATGGGGTTACCTATTTCATTGCCATCGCCCTAATTTGGTTTATTAAATACACTCCCCATACTGCAACCCATAACGAAGAAGGCTCGGTATGGGAGCGCTTGAAAATAGGCAACACCTTTTTACGCAATCATCGCCTTATCTTAATTTTTGGCGTTGGTTCATTCTCAATATTTGTATTCTTACTACTCCACTTCAATACACTTGTTCCCATATTTGTAGTGAACCACTTGCGCAGTAATGTCACCACATTTGCACTTACCGATGTATATTACGCTATAGGTGCTTTGTTAGCAGGCGTATGGATTAGAAAGGTATTCAGCAAGGTTTCAGCTATATGGGCAATTATGCTTATGACTGCTGTTACTGCAGTATTTTTGCTGATATGTAGCCTTTCCACAAGTGTTGTCGTATACTTTGCATTTTCATTCATTCTGGGTGTTACCAATGCTGGCACACGCATATTGAGGATTACCTATTTATTCCACCATATACCAAATCACCTTGCCGGCAGGGTAAATAGCGTTCTATTTATGTTAGGTACACTTTGCCGGATTGGCCTCGCTATGATATTCTCGTTTGCCTTCTTTTCTCAAGGAGATAATATTGTATGGGCATATATTATTTGTGTTGCATTCCTATTGGTGAACCTTGGGCTGATGATTTATGCCTATAAAGGCCTAAAAATCAAATATCCCGACCCTTCTGTGCAAGTCCATTGAGCCTACTCGCTGAAAATGTTACTTTTGGGAAATAGTATTCATAATAGATGAATTCACAGGATCCGACTATACAAAACATTTTATTTCTCGATATAGAAACTGTTCCACAACATGCTTCTTTCCAGGAACTTGCTGCACCATTGCAGCAGTTATGGGAAGAGAAAATGATGCGACAGAAATTGCTTAAGGAAAATGAAACCCTCGAAGAATCTTACGGGAGAGCGGGATTATATGCGGAGTTCGGAAAGATCATTTGCATAGTTGTCGGCTTTTTTGAAAAAGAAACTTTTCAATTACGTTCGTTTAGCGGAGACAACGAAAAGAAAATATTGCAGGATTTCTCAATCTTCCTTGAACAATTCATATTGCACCGGAAAAGCAGTATAAAACAATTATGTGCTCATAACGGAAAGGAATTCGACTATCCATACATTGCCCGAAGGATGCTTATTAATAAACACCCAATTCCAGCCATATTAGATAACGGAGGCAAAAAGCCCTGGGAAGTACCATTGCTTGATACGCTTGAATTATGGAAATTTGGTGATTACAAGGCGTATTCCTCACTTAATTTATTGGCAACTATATTTGGCTTACCTAGCCCTAAGGAAAATTTAGATGGCAGTAAAGTAGGTACAACTTATTGGGATAAGCATGACCTTGGAACTATAGTAAGGTATTGCTGTTCTGATGTAACCACCCTTGCAAACGTTTATTTATGTATGAAAGGAAAAGAGCCTTTTAACCCCTCAATAGTAGTATACAAACCATGATAGAAGTAAACAACATTACCAAAAGCTATGGCGACACACAAGCAGTGCGTGGTATTAGCTTTTCAATAAAAGATGGAGAATGCTATGGCTTGCTAGGCCCTAATGGAGCAGGTAAAAGCACTACCATTAATATGCTTAGCATGTTATTTGCGGCTGATTCAGGGCAAATTTCCATTAACGGTATAGATGTTGCAAAGGCAAACGGACAAGTGAAAAGCATGCTTGGAGTAGTACCACAGGAAATAGCGCTGTATGAGAAATTCACAGCGTTGGAGAATATTTTATTCTGGGGTAGCATCTACGGTGTAAAAGGAAAAGCACTTCATAATAAAGCGGATGAATTACTGAAATGGGTTGGTTTGTATGACAGAAGGAAGGACTTAGTAAAAGACTATTCAGGTGGTATGAAACGTAGGATAAATATAGCCTGCGCCCTACTCCATTCTCCTAAAGTATTATTGCTGGATGAGCCAACTGTTGGTGTTGACCCGCAAAGTCGTAACCT
>DATHOD010000009.1:0-8270 GCA_035485295.1 Bacteroidia bacterium | reverse complement strand
ACAAATGTGTAAATGCTGTTAAGGAGCAAACAAAACTGCCTGTAATACTTTTTCCCGGACATGTTGATCAAATATCTCCGGCTGCCGATGCTATTCTTTTTCTTTCGCTTATATCGGGCCGTAACCCTGAAAACCTTATTGGCAAACATGTTGCTGCAGCGCCTATACTAAAAAAGACAACACTTGAAGTTATACCTACCGGGTATATGCTTATTGACGGAGGCAAAGTAACTGCAGCTACTTACATGAGTAATACTGTACCTATACCAAGCGATAAGAATGATATAGCTGCATGTACTGCACTGGCAGGAGAAATGCTGGGGCTAAAACTTATTTATACCGATACCGGTAGCGGGGCTACAAATCATGTACCGCTTGCTATGATACGGGAAATACGTAAAAGCATTAGTATACCATACATTGTTGGTGGTGGCATAAGAAAACCTGAAGATGCTTACGATATATGCAAAGCAGGGGCTGATATGATTGTGGTAGGTACCTTGGCAGAAGAATCGCCGCAATTACTGGAACATATAGCAAAGGCTGTGCATTACGAACAAACGGCAGAGCAAACAAAGAAATAAGTGTATGAAAGTTATAGTTATTACCCCTACAAAGACTATAGATAACGAGCAATATCTTCTTGGCAAAATGATTGATATGGGCTTACCCACGGTTCATGTACGTAAACCCAATTCAACCAGGGAAGAAATGATAAAATACCTGGAAGAGTTTCCGCTTGAACACAGAAAACACCTGGTGCTCCACTCCCATCACAAATTACTTTGGGACTATTCTCTTAAGGGTATTCACCTGGCTAAATCTCATAGAAAACAGAAATTCAAATCGTGGTTAACAGAAACTATTATTAAGATTAAAAGAGACCATTTAACAGTAAGCACATCAAGCAAAAGTTTATCATCTATGTCGCTCAACTATGAACATTTTGACTATGTAATGCTTGCCCCTGTATTCACAAGCCCGCATGGCCACAGGCCCAGCTTTAGCCCTGGAATTATACAACAGGTTATGCGTAAATTTCCTGATAAAATTATAGCCCGCGGCGGAGCAAGCGCCTATCATATAGAGAAAGCGCAAGAATTAGGATTTTCGGGAATAGCATTTCACAACTGCATTTGGACAAGCAACAATGATCCCATTAAAGAATACTCTGTCATTAAAGACCGCTTTAATGAATTAAAAATAGCAATTGAATAATCCCACATGTTAGAAGCCATAAGGCTTTACATAACGCAAAGCTACCTTGAACTTATTGCCGTAATTTTATCAATAGCCGGTGTATGGCTAACGGCAAAAGAAAAAGTAATAAACTGGCCCATCGCAATTATTGCTTGTGCTATTTACGTATACATTTTTTTTAAAGACAATCTCTTTGGAGATGCATCATTACAGATTTTTTACGTGATAATTAGTTTTTACGGCTGGTACGAATGGTTATATGGTGGAAAGAATCACAAGGAACTATTCATCTCTAGAACTCCATTAAAACTGTTGATTGTATTGGCTTTAATTTCAATACCCTTAAGTATATGTCTTGGTTTCATAATTAGTTACACAAAAAGCACCGTACCTTATTGGGATGGCATAACTACAGGGTTAAGCCTATTGGGTACATGGATGATGGCAAAGAAGTATATAGAACATTGGCTAGTGTGGATAATTACCGATATACTTTATATTGCTCTGTACATTATAAAGGAACTTTATCTTACCGCAGTACTATCCCTTATTTTTACCCTATTAGCAGTTTATGGTTATTACGCATGGAAAAAACAGATAACAGTATCATTCGCATAGCTATTGTTGGGCCTGAAAGCACAGGAAAAAGTGATCTGGCAAAAGATCTGGCCATTCACTATAATACATGCTATGTCGAAGAATACGCCAGGGAATACATCAACAAATTAAACAGGCCATATACCATTGATGATATTATAGCCATTTCGAAAGGCCAAATGGAACTGGAAGATAAAATGGCTGCAAAGGCAAATAAAATTTTGTTTTGCGATACCAACCTTGTAGTAACAAAAATATGGGCAGAACACGCCTACAAACAATGCCCTGAATGGATATCGGTAAACCTGAAAAAGAGGCAATACGCTCTTCATCTGCTAACGAATATAGATATGCCCTGGATGCCAGATCCGCAAAGGGAACATCCATATTTACGAGAGTATCTATTTGAAAAATACCAACGCGAATTAGATAATGAAAAAGTTGCCTACACCATTATTTCAGGAATAGGCAACGAACGCATTTCTCAAGCTATTAAAGCTATAGATACTTTATTGTACCCCCTTACAGGTTTGCCGTAAAGGTAAGTGCTACGTTCGAAATACTGGTTTGATTTGAAGCAGCATTTGAGCCATTGTATAAGTAGTAGTTGGCTTTATACTGTGTAAGAACATAAGCCAGGTCAATAGCATATTGTTTTATACGTATACCAAAACCACCAGAAAAGTTACTTGTAACTACATTATTTCCTGCAATAGAAGAATATGGGTTCCCGTACATGGCATAACCAGCCCGGATGCTAAATGGAAATAATACCCATTCGGCACCTACCCTTATATTGCTTGCTGCCATATAGTTTTGAGCAATTGCCTGGTTGGCTCCGGAAAAGGTATAATCTGAAGAGTTTAAAGATGCTGTAGAATAATCCATGTATTCATAATCTACGCTTAGTATTCCCTGGTGATGGATAATAAATGCCAATCCGCCCATTACACGCATTGGAGTAATAAGGGTGTAATTAAAACTGCTCTCGTTACCATTAGATGTATAGGTTCCTGCAGGCGCAGGATTATTGCTTGGGCCATAAGTGGCACTCATATTAGTTGAGTAATCATCGGTAAGTGAAAAGAAGGTTGGTGAATGAATTGCAGCTCCAATTCTCAACCAATCGGTTATTCTGTATATAGCTCCAACCTTAAAGTTAATACCTCCACCAGTAGTGGTTAGTGAGGTATTGTAATTATAGCTTTGAAGGCCATTGGTAGTATCCTTATAGGTGGGAGTTTCTGTATATTGAACATTCTCAGTGTACCTGATATCAGGTATACCAATTGTTGCACCAAGGTATAACTTGTTATTATAATTTGCACCAAACGATATATCTGTTTCTCCCATGGAACCATTAGTGGATATGCTCTTTTGTTGCATTACATAATTAGCATTGCCTAAGTATGGCCTTACAATATTTCCATAGTGCGAACTATCGCTGCTATTAGGATAGATAAGGCCAACCTGGTAAGCGGGTGATGTTTCAAATACGTCTAAATTGCCATAATATGTACCATTGGCATCATTCACAACCTGGTCAAGATAAGTGCTGTTATTGCTATTACCCTGTATTGTAATATTTGAATTAAAATTATTGGTGCGGTTATAGGCAATACCAAAATTCAAGCCCTTCCACATAGCATCATCGTGACGATTCTTCCATGTGCTTATCCATGCAAGGTTTTGTACATTCATGCCGGCCATTTGGCCAGTGGATAACATACCATTATATGTTGAAGATGTATTTTGAAATGAAAAGCCCGGAGTAAATGTGAATTGGCTCTTCGCGAATACGGCTATACCTGCCGGGTTGAATGCCAGTGTTGACGGATCACCACCTACTGCACAAAATGCCCCACCCATAGCCATAAACCTTGCTGTTCCACCGAAAGTTGTTTGTGAGTATCTGAGCGCATCCGTCTCATTCTGAGCAAGAAGCGAAACAGGAGTGATTGCCAATGCGCAGATTGTGATATACAATATTCTTTTCATTGCTGTATATATTTAATGTTGTTGGGATTATCTTCTTCCGCCGCCAGAACTGTGTCCACCTCCACCTGAAGAATGAGAACCGCCTCCACCACCACTGAAAGAGTGAGAACCACCACCGCTGTAACTTCCTCGAGAAGAGCCACCGCTATAATGAGCACCACCTGTATTACCCGAGCCACGAGAATATGATGGATGGTACGAACTTCCGTTGCTCCTGCTATTGCCATAATTAGGGCGAGAACCAGAAGACCTTGCATTATTGTTACTATAATTGCTATTACGCGGAGTATTATTAGCCCTATTGCTATAACCGCTATTATTAGTCCTGCTTACATTACTATTAGGGGTCGACCTGCCTGTGTAATTCATTGGCACATTAGCCCTTGAAGAAACGCCCGTACCTGAATAACGGGATGCAGACGCAGGTGCAGCTACGTGAATTGCACTTACTCCGGAATTACCGGCTTTCATACCTACAAATCCACTTGGATTTTTTGCAGCTTCGCCACGTACACTATTTTGATACATTTCACCAAACGAGGTAGCATGGCCTATAGCACTACCACCTTTTGCCATAATTGGTGGATGACTAACACCACCTGAGCCCGGTACAATTGTACCAATACTACGTGAACTATTAGCAACTCCACCGCCAAATCCGGGCCTCACATAACCGCCGCCATAACCACCTTCATAACTGTTATAGTAATAGCCACCGTACGCACCACCCCAATAACCTCCGTAACCTAAGCCCCAGCCGAAACCTAAATATGGATAACCGAAACCAAATCCGAAGCCACAACCTATACCCCAATAAGGGCCATAAGAATAATATGGTGAAGGGCCCCACCAAGGGTCCATAGCATAAATACTCATACCATACATGTAAGGGTCGCCATTATACATATATGCATTGGTGTATACGTTATCATAATATCCCCAATTGCCCCAATCATCATCATACCTTCTTATGCGCGAAGAATAACTATAATCATTGTTATAATCATCGCTATAGTAATTATTGGTATTCGCTGAATCAGCAGTATAACCCTGCCCGTTATTAGGAGCCTGAGTATAGTTATTCTGATTGCTTTGGTTATTTTGTGCATTTGTTGTACCGCTTTGGCCCGATGGCTGAGCAGGCTGGCTAGTAGTGGTACCACCCTTACTTGGGGTAGAATAAATACCATCGTCTGACATGCCCGGGTTGGACTGGGCAATGCAGGATGAACAAATCATCGATGCTACTATTGTTAAACTGATTAATGGCTTCATAATATCTTCAATTTGAAAGTTAGACTACTGTTTTCCTCAAAGGTTTATTTTCTATTTTTGTCCGCTTAAACTTTTTATCACTCTTTATCTTTATCGTACTGCTAAATTAAAGCAAAAAGATGAAGATTTTATGAAGGAAGGTGTTAAAAGTTATTAAATATTTTCAATATTATGAGTAAAGTCATTGCCCCACAGGCACAAGATTATTCGCAATGGTATAACGATCTGGTAATTAAGGCCGGCTTAGCCGAATATTCAGCTGTTCGCGGCTGCATGGTTATCAAGCCCTATGGCTTTGCTATATGGGAAAGAATGCAGGGCGCATTAGACGGAATGTTTAAAGCAACAGGGCATTCCAATGCTTATTTCCCATTACTTATTCCTAAATCATTTTTTGCGAAAGAAGCCTCTCACGTTGAGGGTTTTGCCAAAGAATGCGCAGTGGTGACTCACTACAGACTAAAAAACAGCCCTGAAGGAATTGTGGTAGATGAAGATGCTAAGCTTGACGAAGAACTAATTATACGTCCAACCTCTGAAACTATAATATGGAACACCTATAAGGGCTGGATACAATCATACCGCGACTTGCCCTTATTAATTAACCAATGGGTAAATGTTGTAAGATGGGAAATGCGGACACGTCTTTTCCTTCGTACAGCTGAGTTCCTTTGGCAGGAAGGTCATACAGCACATGCCACAAAAGAAGAGGCTATTGAAGAGACTAAAAAGATGCTGGACGTTTATACCGACTTTGCTGAAAATTGGATGAGCATGCCGGTCATAAAAGGCACAAAGACTGAAAATGAACGTTTTGCAGGTGCATTAGAAACGTATTGCATTGAAGCTATGATGCAAGATGGTAAAGCCCTGCAAGCAGGCACCTCTCACTTTCTTGGACAAAATTTTGCAAAAGCTTTTGATGTCAAGTTCCTTAATAAGGAAGGTAAATCGGAATTTGTATGGGCTACATCATGGGGAGTATCTACAAGGCTTATGGGTGCCTTGGTAATGACCCACTCCGATGATGAAGGATTGGTTCTGCCACCTAAGCTTGCACCAATACAAGTTGTAATTGTGCCTATCTTCAGAGAGGCTGAACAATTAGCGAAAATCAACCAGGTTGCCGATAACATCAAGAAAGAACTTGAAGCCCAGGGAATAAGGGTTGAGTACGACAATGATGATAACCGCAGCCCAGGCTGGAAATTTGCTGAATATGAACTTAAAGGCGTTCCCGTACGTCTGGGAATTGGCCCTAAAGACCTAGAAAAAGGAACTGTAGAAGTAGCAAGGCGCGATACCCGCCAAAAGCAGTTTGTACCTTTAGCCGATATACAGGCTCACGTTAAAGCACTTTTAGAAGAAATGCAGCATAGTCTATTCAAAAAGGCCCTTGACTTCCGTAATGCCAATATGCACAAGGTGGATGATTACGCTACGTTTAAAGAAATACTCGATAAGAAGGAAGGTGGGTTTGTATTGGCCCATTGGGACGGGACGAAAGAAACCGAGGAGAAGATTAAGGAAGAGACCAAAGCTACCATCCGCTGTATACCGCTAAATAACAAACAGGAAAGTGGTAAATGCATATTTTCGGGCAAGCCATCAACCCAAAGAGTTATATTTGCTAAAGCATATTAAAAAGCAAAATGCCAAAAGCATCCCCACAGGACCTTATTACCAAACTGCTTAAAGAAAAAACAGTAGTTCAACTGGATGTGCGCCAGAAAACGGTTGAGGTCTTTAGGGTAATGAAGCAAATATTAGCAGAGACGGCACAAGAGCTTACGAGAAGAGCCGCTGAGGTAGATAAGCGCATCGTTGTTCAATACAGGGAAAAAAGTGAGTTCGAAGCTTCTCTTACGGTTGCCGAAGATGTTCTTATATTCTATATGCAATCGAATGTATTTAGTTTTGATCGTACTCACCCTGTTTGGCAAACCTCATATCTCAAGAATAATGAGAGCAACGGATATTGCGGTGCTATAAGCGTATTTAATTTTCTTTCTGATTCATTTAAATATAACCGCACTAACGACCTTGGTTATATGATAGCCCGCATATTCGTAAACCATGAACTGCATTATTTTGTAGAAGGGAAAAGGCAGTTAGGGTTTCTTTATAACAACTTTTCCACCGCAGTGCTTGACAAGGCTGCTTTAGCTGACATTATTGATTCTGCCATACTATACACACTCGACTTTAGTCTATTTGTCCCTCCTTTTGATACAGTAAAGGAAGTAAGCATATCGGCCATGGAGGAAGAAACCAGCAAAATGCAAATGCAAACAGGCAAGCGCCTTGGTTTCCGGTTTAATGCAGACAACGATCAAATAAAATAAAGCAAAAACTCCATAAGGGTTTTGCTTAATCAAAAAATTCTATATTTTTGCGCCTCCTAAAAAAATCAGGCCCGTTCGTCTAGGGGTTAGGACGCCAGGTTTTCATCCTGGAAACAGGAGTTCAATTCTCCTACGGGCTACTTGATGAGAAAGGCCGCTATTTTTAGCGGTCTTTTTTATTGCATCAATTGCAAAAGCCCTCCTGATGTTGAGCATTTCAAGTAAATCATTGGATTAGATGAAATGATGAAGCACTTGGCCATAGGTTTTTTACGGAGTTATTTTAAACATCAAGCAAAAAAACTAATACGCACAAATGATCAATATCATAACCAAACCTGATAAATGTCATAAAATAAGAACGCCTTTGTATCTACCTTTGATGAAGAAAAGAACAATTATTCAGTATTAAACTTATAAGACCAATAATATGGAAATCATCATTGAATCACCTCATTTTACAGTTAATGAACTTCTAAACGAATATGTAACCAAGAAGGTAGAGAAACTGGCTCACATTAACGACAGAATAATTAAGACTAGTGTATTCTTAAGGCTTGACAAATCAAGCACTGACGACAATAAGATTTGTGAAATAAAAGTTTTCGCACCCGGGCACAGCATTTTTGCAAGGCGTAAAAGCCTTACGTTCGAAGATGCGATAACCCAAAGTGTTCACGCACTTGAAAAGCAGTTAAAAAAACAAAAAGACAAGTGGGAAGGAGACCATATTGTATTGGAAATGGAAGACTCCTTAGGTAAAGAGGAAAAAGAATAGATATTAATCTAGCCTTTATAAGGATAGAGGTTTTCTGTTAAAAGAGTCTAATGTATTTTAACATTTGAAAACTCATA
>DATHOD010000008.1:0-14523 GCA_035485295.1 Bacteroidia bacterium | reverse complement strand
AAGTAGAACCTGCATCATTTGAAGTTGTACGTGCTGGAGTAGCAGCGGCAGTACCGGGAGTAATAGTTACATTAGTTCCTGTTCCGGCAATAGCCCATGGAGTCGAGGTAGGAGAAGGATCGGTTGTTGAAACCGCGTTACCATAAGTGAAACTTTGGCTTTCACCCATTAACATAAACATGAATTCAGCGCCATAATAACCTTGAAGGCGGTTTTTGCCTCTTCTTTTTTCCATACCAACGCCTAAACCAATAAAGTGTGTAGCTACACTTGCATGGTCAGTTACTTGCGGTGTAGGAGGCGTACCAGCGTAGTTATCCTGGTAAATCATATTGTCAACGCCATAATGGTCGAAGCCAATTCTAATTATTCCACGGTAAGCTGTTTGGTCGTCAACAAAATACTTGCCCATAATGGTGTTATTACCATTCAGGAACTGAGCTGTTGGAGCATGGTTACCTGCACTTGACAACATATTGCCAAAGTAATTAAGGAACGGAGCAGCATCAAAGCTAATGGACCAGTCTCCAGCTTGCGGAAGGTACATTTCCCCTTTTTTAGACATAAGCCCACCACTGGTAGTGGCTTGTGCAAATAAACTAACTGTACTAATTGCCAGTACAGCAGTTAAGATGATCTTTTTCATGTGAAGTTGTGTTTTGGTTAATTGGCTGCAAAGATACTAAGCCCAAGCGTTGGGTAAGGGCAAAACAGGCATGCTAATTATTAACCCCATTGTGTTGATAAATATGGTTATCAGTTGGTTTTATTGTTCCAATCAGTAGCTTTAAGCATGGGAACGAATGAAAAGTTGCCATATTCAGTAATAGTAAACTTGCCATCAGGCAGCTTTTTAATCTTTTTCATTATCTGTACTTGGCCTTCCCCAACAGGTATTACCAATATGCCATTAGGTTTTAGTTGTTCCAGTAAAGGTTCGGGCACATAAGGGGCAGCGGCGGTTACTATAATACGGTCGAAGGGTGCAAAGGCAGGCAGGCCCTTATATCCATCGCCATAAAAGCATTTTACATTGCATTTTAACTCTTTCAACAGGTTTTGTGCCCTTTCATTCAGTTTTTTGTGCCTCTCAATAGAGAAAACCTTAGCACCCATGGCACTTAAAACAGCCGATTGGTAACCCGAACCGGTACCCACTTCAAATATATTATCTCCTTTCCTAACTTCCAGTAATTCAGACTGATATGCAACTGTATAAGGTTGTGAAATAGTCTGTCCTTCACCTATCTCAAAGGCCTTATCCTCGTATGCGAACTTCATTAAAAAAGCACTATCCATAAACAGGTGCCTGGGCACACTACCTATAGCCTGCAAAACAGCCATGTTCTTGATGCCCTTTTCTTTTAAAAAGTCTACTAATTTTTTCCGTAAGGCCTGGTGCTTTAATGTGTCTTCCATAGCGCAAATTTATTTTAAATCTCTGGCACCCGTAATCTTTTTAATTTTGGCAGAATTAAAAAAATAACAACATGCTGAAAATTGGCGTAATAGGGGCAGGGCACCTTGGTAAAATACATTTAAAGCAAATAAAGGAGATACCGGCATATAGTCTTGTTGGCTTTTACGACAGTGATGCAAAAGTGGCTGAGGCAGTAGCAGCTGAAATGCAGGTTCCTGCTTTCCATTCAGTGGAAGAACTTATAAAGGCTGTAGATGTGGTAGATGTTGTGGTACCAACTGTACATCATTACGATTGTGTTACTGCAGCCCTTCAGCAGTCTAAGCATGTATTTATAGAAAAGCCGTTGGCTAACACCCTGGAAGAAGGCAGGAAATTGGTTGATTTGGCACGTGAAGCCAATGTAAAGACCCAGGTAGGACATGTAGAACGTTTTAACCCTGCATTTTTGGCTGTAAGTGAAAAATGTGATCACCCTATGTTTATTGAAGGGCACCGCTTAGCCCAGTTTAACCCAAGAGGCACTGATGTTTCGGTAGTGCTCGACCTGATGATACATGATATTGATATTATACTTAGCCTGGTTAAATCGGGGGTGAAGCGTATAAGTGCCAGCGGGGTATCTATTGTAAGTGATTCGCCTGATATAGCCAATGCCCGAATTGAGTTTGATAATGGTTGTGTGGCAAACCTTACCGCTAGCCGTATTTCATTGAAGAATATGAGGAAATTAAGGCTGTTCCAAAAGGACGCCTATATTTCAATAGATATGCTGGAGCATAAGACAGAAGTGGTACGCATAAAGGATGTTACTGGTAATGATGACCAGGCTAGTATGTTTTCTATGGTTATTGAGGTAGGTAAGAACCACAAGAAAAAGCAAATAATACTTGATAACCCTCAGGTAGTGCCTAATAATGCCATACGTATGGAACTGGCTACATTTGCTGAATCTATAATGAATAACAAGCCTACCCGTGTTACTATAGAAGATGGCATGAAAGCTATGGAAGTAGCCTATAAGGTTATAGAAAAGATAAACCACCTGCATAACCAATAATTGCAATATTGTACCATAATAAGTACAACGCAATAAAAATGTCCCCCAAACGTTAAAGGTATAATGGTGAAAAATTATTTTCCTCAATTTATATGTTTTTTTGTGCTGCTTTCCATAGGCCTGGCCTCGTGTAAGCAGTTAGATCCGCCTGAAACTATTCCGGCTTATATGCGGATTAATAGTGTACAGCTTACTACAACTCCTGCCCAGGGTTCAAACTCGGCTAATATTGATTGTGCATGGGTATATATTGACGATAACCCTGTCGGTGCTTTTCCCTTGCCATGTACTTTTCCTATAGTAGCCAGCAATGGAACACACAAATTAATGGTAATATCGGGTATTGAGAATGATGGGATTTCAGCTCAGCGTAAGCAATACCCGTTTTATACAAATTTCGAAGAAAACGTTACTTTAACCCAAGGCCAAACAATAACCGTAAGCCCTAAAGTTGATTATACCAGTTATGCTGACTTTCATTTCATGGAGAATTTTGAGAATAGTTTTATTTTATTGACTCCTAACCCTAATAAAACCCAAAATAACGATACTATGGTTACGACCAATGTGGGTGCTTTCCAGGGAAGGTCGGGCTTGGTAGTTATGTGTGGAGCTAATAATAGATATGAAGGTGACATTGATACACTTTTTAACTTACCCAAAGATGGCTCAACTGATGTGTATCTTGAATTCAATTATAAATCAGATGCTCCATTTTCAGTTGGAATGTATTATGGTTCTGTAGGGAATGAACAAACCTCTATAGTTTTTGTTGATTCTTCCGCAACCTGGAATAAAATGTACGTGGAACTTGAACCAACAATAATTCAATTAGCTAATACTACTGTAGAACTGCCATTCTATATCTATTTCAATACTCAATTGCCAAGCGGAATGGATACCGCCCGTTTTATGCTAGATAATATTAAGGTGGTGCAATAAAATAAGAATGAACAGAAGGAAGGAAATAGCCAAATATATCATTACCGATTTTATTGTATCGGCTGGTGTGTGGGCATTATTCTGGCTTTTCCGTAAAGCGTATATTGAATCTGCTAAGTATGGCATAAGTATCCCGCTGCAAATCGATAGGAAATTTTATGCCGCCCTTATCGTAATCCCTCTTTTCTGGATATTCCTGTATATGCTGGTGGGCCTTTATTCCGACGTGTTCCGCAAATCACGTATTGCCGAACTGAAACAGATATTCGTAATTGACCTGATTGGGGTTGTAATATTATTCTTCAGCCTTATCCTTAACGATATTATTGTTGATTACAGATCGTATTATGCTTCTATAGGAGCTTTATTCGGAATGCAATTCTTCCTAACCTCGTTTGCTCACTTAATTATTACTACCCGCACCAATAATAGGATACACAATAGAAAAATTGGATTTAATACCATTTTGGTTGGCAGTAATATGAAAGCATTTCAGCTATTTGAAGAAATGCAAAAGCAAAAGAAATCTTCGGGAAATAAATTTGTGGGCTTTGTACATGTCGACAATAGCAACGGATTTTCATCTCAATTAAGTACCAGGCTGCCCCACCTTGGTGAGTTTGACGGGATAAGGAAAATAATAGATGATAAGAATGTGGAAGAAGTAATAGTTGCTATTGAATCATCGGAGCATAAATACATAGAGAATATTATTAATACACTTAGTGATTGCAGTGTACTAATAAAAATCATCCCTGACATGTACGATATTCTAACTGGTTCGGTACGCCTATATTCAATTATGGATGCACCGCTAATTGTGGTGTCTCGAGATATATTGTATCCATGGCAACAGTTCTTTAAACGTTTTTTCGATATTACTATGTCCCTTTTCTTTTTGCTTATTCTTTCACCGGTTTACTTAGCTATTGCTGTTATTATAAAATTCACTTCTAAAGGGCCAATCATATATTCTCAACAACGTATAGGCTTGCATGGAGAGCCTTTTGTTATTTATAAGTTCCGTTCTATGCATACTGACGCTGAAAAGAACGGGCCAGCTCTTTCCAGTGAAGCAGATAGCCGCATAACACCGTTTGGTAAGTTCCTAAGGAAATCGAGGTTAGATGAATTGCCCCAGTTCTACAATGTATTAATCGGCGATATGTCGGTAGTAGGGCCAAGGCCTGAAAGGGAATTTTTTATTGAACAGATTGCTAAAAAGGCACCCCATTACAGGCATATACATAAAGTGAAACCGGGTATAACATCATGGGGCCAGGTAAAATATGGTTATGCCGAGAATGTTGACCAAATGGTACAACGCATGAAATATGACCTGCTTTATATCGAGAATATTTCCTTCCTGCTCGATATGCGTATACTTATTTATACTATTCTGATTGTTTTCCAGGGAAGAGGAAAATAGCATTCTGCTGGTTCTCTTCTTATTTCAATGAATTTATTTTGGAAATAATAAAAAATCTGAATGGGTTTGTTGTGAAATTGCCTGTGGTATAGGTAATTACAAGGTTTTGATTTTTGATTTACTGATAAGAAATTGTATTTTTGCGCAACTATTTACATGAAAAAAGCTACCGTTGTTGCGCTTATTCTGGTTTTTACCCTCTACCTTGGAGGGGTTCAGGTGTTCTACTGGTTTAAGATGAATGATGCAAGAAGAGATGCAACAATATCCATGCAGAGTAAATTATCCCTTGATAAAACAATAGAACTTTCGTTTACTACCGATGAGTATGATGCTCTTGCATGGAGTGAAAGGAATAAAGAGTTTACGCTTAATGGGCAGCGCTACGATATAGCCAGTATCAATTATACCTCTGATCTTATTAAATTGGTTTGCTATCCTGATGGTAAGGAGTCTGATATTGTGGCTGCATTCAGCAATTTCATGGATAGGATGTTCTCAGCCCATCAGGGTTCAGGCACCGATAATAATGATATGGCTAGTAAGTTATGTAAAGAATATTTACCCAATGAACGCCTTGTACCTTGTTTCTTTCCTCGTGTGTTAACTACTATCAACACCGATTGTGTTTTGGTTAGCTCATCAGATTTGATAGGCAATATCTGGCATCCGCCAACCATCTCCTAAAGGGATTACCCTTTTTATTAAACACATTGATTAAGCATTTTTCCGGGCTGTAAAAAGCACGGAGAACTTATAAGTATTGATATCTGCTTTAACAGCATATGCCATGCTTTAACAATAAAAAAAACTTTATGAAAACTATAAAACACTACATAGCGGCAATTGCCGTAATTACTTTATCAGGTCAATTTGCACAAGCACAAGACACTGCCAAAGGATCGTTGAATGATACCAACCACCTTAACGCAGTACATGTATTAGCAGTAAGGCAGGCACAATCTTTAGTTACACTTACAACAGAAGACCTTAACCGTGCATCGGGATTAAAATTACAAGATGCATTGAACCTTGTTCCCGGTGTAGATTTCCAGAATCGTGAACCATGGGGTGGTGTTCACATTATAATACGCGGGTATATACCAAATTTGGGTTCTCCTGCAAACTTGAGTATAAATACAGGCAGTGGATACGGCTACATGGCCTATATTAATAATATACCTATTACAGATGCTACCGGCAATACTATAATGGATGATATTGACGTGTCAACCCTTGGCCAGGTACAAATTATCAAAGGCCCTGCTTCCTCACTTTATGGAAGCTATATAGGTGGTTCTGTACATTTGTTTACCCCCGTAGTTGCACCTGGTACAACAACTATACAGGAACAAGTTGTAGGAGGAAGTTATGGTTTATTTCGTGATAACACTACAATTACAACTGCAACCGATAAATCAAGCATATGGGTAAACTATGGTGGACAAACCTATGATGGTTTTCGCCCTAATGATGCTTCAAGAAAGCAATTTGCGTCTTTTGCAGGAGACTTTAAAACCAGTGATAAGAATACAATATCTACTTACTTTTCGTATAACTATTCCTATGAAGGTTTATCAGGAGAGTTAGATAGCGACCAGGTATATGGCCGTAAGGCAGTTGGAGATACCAATTATGATAGAAATAATTCCATGGTGCAAATTGAAGGTGTTCGTGGTGGAGTTACCGATAAATATAAAATCTGCAGCGGTTTGACTAATGAGGCAACGGTGTTTCTTACTACCCGTTCAATTAGCCAGGTTATAGCGCACGGATTTACAGATTACCAGGAAGGTGACTTTGGCGGACGTGATGCTTTTAATTTTCACAAAGGGATAGTAGATGCAGTATTGGGTGCGAGCTTCCAGAAAATTAATGAAACCGTAAACGGTTACTCGGTAAACCATGACTCACTTGCTCCGTTTCACCCACTATCCGGTACTGGAAGCGATCAGCAAAATTTTGCGTTGAATTATAATCTGTTTACTCAATGGGGATTCAAGCTGCCATCTAACATCACAGTTATGGTTGGCGGTAGCATGAATTTTTCTGAATTTTATATTCAGAATATGCTTAACGGCAGTCACGCATTTATCAATAATCCTCCAACTTTTGGCGGTTCAGTAACTCCTGCATTTACACCAAGCGGTTCAGTTATAAAGGTGTTCAATGAAAACGTATCTGCATATGTTAGCGTAGGTATGGGGTATACACCTCCAAGTTTAAGTAATATGGTTGAGTCAAATAATACCATTGACGTAGGCTTGAAGCCTGAAAGCGCTATTCAGTATGAAATAGGTACCAAGGGCAATCTGGCTAATGGTAAATTACAATACCAGCTCGCACTTTATGATCTTGATATAACTAACAGGCTTATTCAAGAATATGCGAATGGTATTGGGTTCTATACCAATGCCGGCGAACAACGCAATACCGGTGTTGAATTATTCTTAGCATATGACCTTATTAACAGTAAGGACGGAGCTATTAGTTTAGTTCGTCCATGGGTAAGTTATACTTATGATAATGCTGAATATGTAACCTTCAATACGTATAATGCCGATAAGAAAACCAATAGCGATACAGTTGCTGCATCATACTCAGGTAATAAAGTAGCCGGAGTTGCGCCTAACATGCTCAATGCAGGTATCGATTTTGCGACTAAAATGGGATTCTATGTTCACGTTACCTATCAGTATATGGATAAAGTTCCATTTACATTTGATAACGAGCATTACATGAGTTCATATAGTTTGCTTAACGGAAGACTTGGATATAAGCATACGTTTGGCCATTTATCAGCTGATGTATTTGTTGGTGTAGATAATGCTTTAAGCCAAACATATTACACCTCAGTGTTCTTTGCTGCTAATATCCAGGATTTGGCGCAAGGCAGTGATGCTAATTACTTTAATCCTGCTAAATCTAATCGTGGAACAGGTGGCGACGGGTATATTTTGCCTGCTCCTTATAATGCAACATTCTATGGTGGTGTAACCCTTAAATACACATTCTAGTATTTCAAACATTAATCTTTTTGGGAGGGCATTGGCCCTCCCAATGGATTAATAAAACGCCTTGACATGAAAAGATATATATCTAAAACAGCTTTATTCAGCACAATAGTTCTTGCCTTATTATTTAATTCCTGTGGCCGGTTTGGAAATAAGGGAGGCGATACTTCTAAAAAGGATACCACACGTATTGTTTGTGCCTCAAAACAATTAACCGAATTGATTTTCGCCTTAAGGCAAGGAGATAAAATAGTGGGTGTGGACCTTTCCAGTACTTATCCTCCCGAAACAAAAAACATTACTACTGTTGGGTATCATCGAATGCTAAATGCGGAAGGTATTATATCATTAAGGCCAAGTGCATTTATATATAACGGCGGTGCCGATAATTCAATTGGGCCTGATAATGTTATTCCACAGCTTCAGAAAGTGGGTGTTACAGTAGTACAATTCAGAAGTGCAGAGACTGTTGAGGAAACTAAAGCCCTTATAACAGACCTGGGAAAATATTTTAGCGTTCCTTCTAAAGCAGATTCTCTTTGCAGAAGGATGGATTCCACTATGAGATTGGCAGAAGAAAAAAGGAAACAATACACAGATACACCAAAGGTTATGATCGTTCATTTTGGAAGGGCAAGTAGTAAATACTTCCCGTTTGGGCCTAAAGGTGCACCCAATTTTATTTTACAGGCAGCCGGTGGGATAAATGTGCTCGATACTACAAAAAAGTCGAGGGAATTAAGTCCTGAAATACTTGCTGAATGTCAGCCTGAAGTTATAATTGTAACCGATTTTGGGTATGACCGTTTAGGTGCCGATAACTTTAAAGCATTACCGGGAATTTCGTTAACACCTGCAGCCAAGAACAACAGGATATATAGGTTTGAAGAGCATGATCTTTTTTATCTTGGCCCACGTACCGGAGAAAACATTATGAAGCTTATGGAGCTAATTCATAAAAAGTAATTGGATACATCGCGCTTAAAATACAGCACGCTATATATAGCATTTACCATTTTACTGCTTATTACAATTGTGCTTGCTATACGTACCGGCGCGGTGGATATTACATACAAAGAAATTTATATAAGCCTTGCACGGGTATTTGGTTTTCACCCTTCGGGCACAATTGAACCCATAAAGCAAGGCCTGTTTATACAAATACGCTTGCCACGTGTTTTGTTATGTGTAATAGTTGGTGCAGGGCTTTCAGTTTCGGGGGCACTTATGCAGGCCCTTTTCCGCAACCCAATTGTTGAACCGGGATTAATTGGCACTTCATCGGGTGCCGCATTTGGCGCAGCATTGGTTTTTGTGGTGGGGAAGGATTTTTTTGCACAATACAGTCAAATACTAGGCATTTTTGCACTTCCGGTATCTGCATTTGTGTTCTCACTTATTGCCACCATGCTTGTATATAAGCTTTCATCTGCATTCGGAAAGGTTACCGTTTCGGTTATGATATTGATAGGTGTAGCCGTAAATGCTATTGCAGCAAGTTGCACTGGTTTCTTATCTTACATAGCCCGCGACCCGCAGGCAAGGTCTATTACCTTTTGGAACCTGGGTACATTTTCCGGCGCTAACTGGGATTCAGTAATGCTGATTTATGCTGTTACCGTACCATCAATATTTTTGGTGTTGCGTTATTCGAAAGCCCTGAACGCATTGCTTCTAGGGGAGGCAGAGGCAGGTTACCTTGGAATTGATACAAATAGTCTGAAGACTAAAATAATCTTGCTCAATACCTTTATAGTGGCCATTGCTACTTCTGTAGTGGGCGTTATTGGTTTTGTAGGGCTTATTGTACCGCATTTATTGCGCATGATAAAAAGTTCTGATAATCATTTCCTGATTATTGGCTCGGCATTAGTCGGTGCAATAATTATGAATATTGCTGACATGACTTCACGGGTTATAGTTGCACCAGCTGAATTACCAATAGGTATAGTTACATCGTTTGTGGGGGCACCCATATTTATTTGGATTCTTCTTAGGCAAAAAAAGACAAATAATAAAGGAGGTTTTTATGCTTGAGGTTAAGGGCATAAATTATTCAATTGGCAATAAGCAGATTCTAGATAATGTTTCAGCTGCATTTGAACCTGGCAAATTGAATATGATAATAGGCCCTAATGGCTCGGGCAAATCGACCTTGCTTAAGATAATATGCAATGAAATAAACCATTATTCAGGTGATGTGTTTTATTCAGGTAGTTTACTTTCTAAGCAGGAGAGAAAATCGATTGCTAAAATTCGTGCTGTATTATCCCAGCAATCTGAATTATCATTCCCTCTCTCTGTGGAAGAGGTTGTAATGATGGGGCGTTATCCGCATTTTGACCTAACTCCCTCAATAAAAGACAAGGATATATGCCTTCAAGCACTTAAAAGAATGAATATTGAAGATTTTCGTTACCGTAACTATCTCACACTTTCCGGTGGCGAGAAGCAAAGGGTACACTTTGCGCGTGTTCTTGCCCAAATATGGGAACACCCTGAAAATAATTGTCGTTACCTGTTGCTTGACGAGCCAATTGCTTCCCTCGACCTTAATTACCAGCATGATTTTCTACGCATAACAAAGGAAGTTGCAAATAAACATACTGTTGCTATTGCAGTAATCCATGATATAAATCTGGCCTTGCAATATGCCGATAATGTAATTCTGCTGCATAATGGCAAAGTAGTTGCAAGCGGCTTGCCCTCGCAAGTAATTACCCCAGAGAACTTGTTTGCTTTATATGGCCTCCGATGTCGGGTACTGAAAGATTCCGGTTCTGCTTTCCCTCATTTTGTAGTGGAGTAAATTCATAATTTTATAACTCCAACCAAGCAATATGAAGTTTCTAATTACCCTGCTGGCAGTATTCAGTTTTATTCTCTGGTGGGGAGGCTTTACATTTTATGCAGCCTTTGTAATATCCACCGGGCAGAAGGTTCTGGGCGATCATGTAATGATGGGCTTTATAACCGAGCAGGTTGCTTCGAAAATAAACTATGCGGCTCTAATAGCTTGTCTACTCTCATTCCTGAATGAATGGGTAAGAGGTGGAATGAAGGCACGGCTTATGCGTTCATTTGTAGTAATATGCCTTTCTGTAATGCTTGGGCTGGTTATAGCGTTGTTTATTCTTTATCCTTTTCTTCAAGATTTGTTAGATCATCAGGCACACAAAGAAGTTGATCATGATAAGTTCTATCTTCTACATAGGATATATCTTATAATTTCCAGTGCATTATGGGTTAATGGAATTGTATTTATAATTCTTTCTGTAAATAAATATTCATCAGCCTTAAGAGGCAACGTTGCAGAAAAAGATTAAGCCTTGTTGTATACTTACTATTAACAACTATTCGGAGTGTTTATAAATTATAAATATATTATTACATAATATCAATATTATAGGTATTTTTGTAGTAAATAGATATAATTGATAAACGTTGAACTGTGAGTTCTATATCGCATATAAAATCAGTATTGAATCAATTGAGTAACAATAACATTGCCTTAAAAATGCAACATAAAGTATCGTTCTGTGTCCAGAAGTGTTGCAGTTCCCCATTAAGAGAAATAAAAAATGTACAGTACGACATGATACCCCTATATTCCGACACGGTTATTCAATTAAAAATTAGTAATTACGAATTAGTAATCAAAAGCCTTTGTGCCCTTTGGGGTAAAAGATACCCACCCCTTCACCCCTCCGGCGGAGGGGAGTGCAATACAGATACCTTGAAAAATGAAAAACGCTATAAACCAATTAATTAAAGATTTAGATTTCCTAAAAATTGCAAAAAAGTGCAGAAAAATGAAAAAATGCCATTATTCGATATATCCCCTTACTTTTGCAGTTTAAACATTAAAAAATGAGTACTATTAAATTTGGCACCGATGGCTGGAGAGCAATTATTGCCGATGACTATACAGTTGAAAATGTAATACGGGTTGCTGAAGCAACTTCTATATGGCTATTAAAGACCGAGACCAAGCCTAAGGTAGTAATAGGTTACGATTGCCGTTTCGGAGGCAAAATGTTCTCTGAAGTGGTTGCCAAGGTATTTGCTTATTATAATATTCAGGTATTACTTGCGCCTGATTTTACTTCTACACCTATGGTATCTCTGGGAGTAGTTAAGAATAAGGCAAGTTTGGGTATTGTTATTACTGCCAGCCACAATCCGGCAGACTATAATGGTTTTAAGCTAAAAGGTTCTTATGGTGGCCCTTTATTGGCAGATAGTGTAAAAGAAATTGAAGAACTGATTGCCGATAAAAGTTCGGTTGATGTTAAAGCTATAAGCCTGAAAGAATTAGTAGATAAGGGTAAAGTTAAATATACTGACCTTGAAACTCTTTATTGCAAGCATATTGAAGAGAACTTCGACCTAAAGCTTATTAAAAAATCCGGCCTAAGATTAGGTTATGATTCTATGTACGGGGCAGGGCAGAATGTAATTCGCAGGCTGTTCCCCGATGCCACTTTGTTGCATTGTGTGCATAATCCATCTTTTGGAGGAACAGCACCCGAACCTATAGAACGCAACTTGCAGGAGTTTGAAAACCTGATCAAGAAATCAAAACAAATAGATGTAGGCCTTGCAACCGATGGCGATGCTGACCGTATTGGCCTATATAATGGGAAAGGACAATTTATAGACTCTCACAATATTATCTTGCTACTCATTAATTACCTTGTAACTTACAAAAAAATGAAGGGTAAAGTATGTGTGGCATTTTCAGTTACTGAAAAAGTTAAACGTATGTGTGCTCATCATGGCTTGCCGCTTGAGGTGGTAAAGGTTGGGTTTAAGTATATATGCGGTGTAATGATTTCGGAAGATGTATTATTGGGTGGAGAAGAATCAGGTGGTATTGCTATAAAGGGTCATATACCAGAACGTGATGGTATATGGATTGGGCTTACCATTATAGAATATATGGCAAGGACCGGGAAAACTATCGATGGCCTTATAAAAGAGGTATTGGCTATAACCGGTAAGTTCGCTTATAAACGTATAGATTTACACCTTACCGAAGCAGCAAAACAGGCTATCCTTAAGAATTGCAGGGAAAAGAAGTACAAAGCTTTCGGAGAATATAAAGTGATAAAAGTAGAGGATTTAGACGGGTATAAATTTTTTACGGGAGATGATGAATGGGTAATGATGCGCGCATCGGGTACTGAGCCTGTATTGCGCCTATATGCTGAAGCAGGTTCCGCGGCAAAAGCAGATAAAATGTTAGAAGCGGTGGATAAAACAATAAAGCAAAGCAGCCGGTAATTAATTATGGCAGAATCAAATTTTGTAGACTATGTGAAGATATGCTGCCGTTCCGGTAAGGGTGGCGCAGGTTCAGTTCACTTTCACCGCGATAAAACGGTTGCCAAAGGCGGTCCTGATGGCGGCGATGGTGGCAGGGGCGGACATATTATTCTCCGCGGTAATAAGCAATTATGGACTTTAATTCACTTGAAATACCGCAAACACGTAATTGCGGGTGATGGAGATAATGGGTCATACCAATTGATGAAAGGCTCACAAGGGGAAGATGATGTATTGGAAGTTCCTTTGGGAACTAGTGTGACTGATTTTGAAACAGGTGAAAAGGAGTTTGAAATAACATTTGATGGTGAAGAACGTATTTTAGTGCCTGGTGGCAGGGGGGGGCTGGGAAATAATCACTTTAAATCTCCTACCCAACAAAATCCACGTTTTGCTCAACCGGGTGAACCGGGTTTTACCAAATGGAAAGTACTTGAATTAAAAATATTGGCCGATGTTGGACTCGTAGGCTTCCCGAATGCAGGCAAATCGACTTTATTGTCTGTTGTATCAGCAGCTAAGCCTGAAATTGCTAATTATCCTTTTACAACTCTTGTACCGAATTTAGGTATTGTAAAATACCGCGATAACTTCTCTTTTGTAATGGCTGATATCCCCGGTATTATTGAGGGTGCTCACCAGGGTAAAGGCTTGGGATTACGCTTTTTAAGACATATTGAGCGTAATTCGGTATTGTTGTTTATGGTGCCTTGTGATGCAGATGATATATTGAAGGAGTATCAAATACTTTTATCAGAACTTGAGAAGTATAACCCTACCTTATTAGATAAAACAAGGATACTTGGTATATCGAAATGTGATATGACCGACGATGAGTTATTGGATGGATTAAAGAAGGAAATTAGCAAGGGCAAGAAGATCATTAAAGATATGCCTGTTGTCTTCTTTTCTTCTGTTAGCGGCAAAGGTGTGCCACAGTTAATAGAAACCATCTGGAAAGAACTTAACCTGTAATGGCCACAAACTAAAAAAGCCCTGGTATTTCTACCAAGGCTTGAATTCTATTTAAGCAGCGAACTACTTCGAAAGGCTGTTAGCCTTCTTCATCAATTTCGACTTCAGGTTAGCGGCTTTGTTCTTGTGGTAAACATTCTTCTTAGCCAACTTGTCGATAGCTGCTAGTACCTTAGGAAGATCCTTCAGTGCATCAGCTTTTTTCTCGGTTCCCTTCAAGTCCTTAATAAGCGAACGAACAGTTTTAGCCTGGTAGCGATTGCGCACTCTCTTAGCTTCGTTTGAACGGATACGCTTAATTGATGATTTGTGATTTGCCATGATTTACTTTATTAATTAAGATTTTATTTAACGC
>DATHOD010000007.1:0-8248 GCA_035485295.1 Bacteroidia bacterium | reverse complement strand
TTTACTGAAAAAATGCCAAATGTTGCCTTCATAAGAAACCGTATTGATTTTATTGAAGCCTATTTCGGATCAGGAGAAGTAAGTGAAATATGGATTCCTTTTCCTGACCCTTACCCGCGCCAGGGAAAGGAACAAAAGCGGTTAATGTCAGCTTCTTTTATTGGCAGATATAGGAACTTCTGTAAGCAAGGGACTATCGTACACCTTAAAACAGACAATACAGAGCTATATCAGTTTGCAATGGAACAAGTGCAGGAACATAAATACAAATTGCTTGCCAATTCCGATGATGTATATGCCGATTCTGCAAAACTCGGCGAAGAGCGCTATGCATTGCTCACCCAAATACAGACTTATTATGAATCTACATTTTTAAAAGTTGGAAAGAAGATACATTACGTGGAATTTGTAATTTAGCAACCTCAAATATTTGATGATGAAGTTTGTAGCTGAAATAGATGTTATGCCTTTAAAGGCATTGTTAGACCCGCAAGGCAGGGCGGTAACCGGAGTACTAAAAACTATGGGCCTTGGTGAACTTGAAAACGTTCGCGTTGGCAAGCATATTACCGTTGAGGTAGAAGCAGGCAACGAGGAGACCGCAAAGAAAAAAGTGGAAGAAGCTTGCAAAAAGCTTTTAGCGAATCCTATTATGGAAAGTTTTCACTATACCTTAAAAGCGAATTAGTTTCTTTGCTTTGGCTAAAGCCTAAATGTACTTACCACGCTTTAATACAGCCCGCTAAAGCAGACTGCAATTTAATTGCTTATAGATTGCCGTTTGCTTCAGCAAACGGATTGTTATAATAATCTTTGTAAAAGGCTTTAGCCCAACACTCAATACTCAGTATTCCAAACTAGTTCTGGTTCGTATCGATGCGGGTTACTTTAATAACCCCGTCAACACCTTCCAACTTTTTCATTAGGCTAGTTAGGTGGTTAGTATCCTGAACAAATACCATTATAGTACCTTCAAAAGTTCCATCGTTAGTATCGAAGCTTATGTAACGCATATTTACGTTCAATTCGTTTGAAATAACCTGGGTTACGTTATTTACCAATCCCATTTTATCTATTCCAATTATCTTAATACCCGCAAGGAATGAGAGCATTTTCTGACTGGTCCATTTTGCTTTTACAATACGGTAGCCGTAGCTCGACATTAGTTCGATAGCATTAGGGC
The DNA here is from genome assembly GCA_035485295.1 of Bacteroidia bacterium. GTDB lineage: Bacteria > Bacteroidota > Bacteroidia > JABEUT01 > JABEUT01 > JABEUT01. The sequence continues at coordinate 7,065 of DATHOD010000007.1, read as the reverse complement.
AGTTTACACGGTGTATCTTAATACCATCATGAATGGTAATAAAACCAAATACGTCATCACCGGGAATTGGATTACAACAAGGCGATAATTTATATTCCAGGTTATCGAGGTTTTCTCCAATAACTAATAGATCTGATTTACCTCTTGTTGTTGAAACTAATTGTTCCAGTGTAGGTGCTGCAACTGGTTCAATCTTTTTATCTTTCGCCTCTTCAAAATCTTTCAGATCCTTAGCAGTAATACCGCCAATTGCCATGCGGTAAAACAATTCCTGGGTATCGGGCAGTTTAAGAAAAGCTGCAAGGCGCTTCATTGTCTTATTATCGATAGGAAGCTTGAGGTGTTTCATTTTTTTCTTCAACTCATCTTCCCCTTCACCCGCCTGTTTGCTCTTTTCTTCTTTTAAGAATTCTTTAATACGCGATTTGGCTTTAGCAGTAACCACAAAGCTCATCCAGTCCGGTTTCGGTGTTTGCTTCTTTGATGTGAGTATTTCTACCTGGTCGCCACTGTTAAGCTTGTGGCTTAATGGCACCAGTTTGTGATTCACTTTAGCACCAATACATCTTGCACCAATTTCACTATGCACGTCAAAAGCAAAATCAAGCGCAGTTGAATTTACAGGCATGGAACGCATTTCGCCCTTAGGTGTAAAGACAAATATCTCGTCAGCGAAAAGGTTAAGCTTAAAATCGTCTATAAAATCGAGTGCATTGCTATCAGGATTTGATAAAGACTCGCGTATTTTCCGCAACCACTCTTCAAGTGGGTCCTCTTCGGCATGACCTTGTTTATACTTCCAGTGTGCTGCATATCCTTTTTCTGCAACCTCGTTCATGCGCTCACTGCGTATCTGTACTTCTACCCATTGTCCGTTAGGGCCCATAACAGTTGTATGCAATGCCTCATATCCGTTAGCTTTCGGGGTAGATATCCAGTCGCGTAAACGGTCTGGGTTAGGATAATAAAAATCAGTAACTATAGAATAAACCCTCCAGCAATTTGCTTTTTCTTCTTCCGGGGTAGCATCAATAAGCACACGTATAGCGAAGATGTCGTACACTTCTTCAAAAGGTACGTTCTTCGTTTTCATTTTACTCCAGATAGAATAGACAGATTTGGGCCTTCCGAATATTCTAAACTTGAATTTTTGTTCCTGCAATACTTCGCGCAATGGAACAATGAAACGATGTATAAAACGTGTACGTTCAGCCTGTGTATCTTTTAATTTTTGCGAAATAGTACTATATATCTCAGGCTCGGTATATTTTAATCCAAGGTCTTCCAGTTCTGTTTTAATATTATTCAAACCAAGGCGGTGGGCAAGCGGAGCATATAGGTAAAGCGTTTCAGAAGCAATTTTTAATTGCTTGGTTCTCTCCATAGATTCCAGCGTACGCATATTATGTGTACGATCTGCCAGTTTAATAAGTATAACACGTACGTCATCGGCAAGGGTAAGAAGCATCTTGCGGAAATTCTCTGCCTGTAAAGAAGAAGATGCATCAAATACTCCTGATATTTTGGTAAGCCCATCAATAATTGATGCTACTTTCTTACCAAACATTCCATCAATATCCTTTAGTGTAATGTCTGTATCTTCTACTACATCGTGTAATAATGCGCATACTATGGCAGTTGAACCGAGGCCTATTTCTTCCGCTACTATACGTGCTACTGCAATCGGGTGATATATATAGGGCTCGCCTGATTTTCGGCGGGCGTCTTTATGGGCTTCTAAGGCGACGTTAAATGCTTTACGTATTAGCTTCTTCTCATCATCATCGAACTTGCGTCGTGATGCACGCAAAAGCCCACGATAACGGTTCAAGATCTCTTTCTTTTCCTGTTCTACATTAATCGCCGGTGTACTTGATGTCGTAACTTCCATATATAGTAAGCAGCACTAAAATTGATTTGCAAAGTTACGTTTTTATCTGCTTAAAATCGATAAGTTTGCGCTACTTTATAAGAGCAAAATTTAGAGTATGCAAAATGATTTGTTGCTTAAGGCCGCAAGAGGTGAGGAAACTGAGAGGGTGCCGGTATGGCTTATGCGCCAGGCAGGCAGAATATTACCTGGCTACCGCAAAGTAAGGGCATCGGTAAAAGATTTTACTGAACTTGTAAAAACACCTGAACTAGCGTGTGAGGTGACTCTTGAGCCTGTAAATGTGTTGGGTGTAGATGCCGCTATTATTTTCTCCGATATCTTGGTGATACCTGAAGCTATGGGGCTACCATACCAAATGCTGGAAGCCAAGGGGCCTTATTTTGAAAAGACCATAAAGACTGTTAAAGATATTGAAGCGCTTAGAATTGGAAGTTTAGAGAACTGGGATTATGTAACTAAAGCAATAAAACTTACCCGAAAAGAACTTGGCGATAAATTGCCACTTTTAGGTTTTGCAGGTAGCCCATGGACCATTTTTGCCTATATGGTTGAAGGTAGTGGCTCTAAGACATTTTCTGTGGCTAAAAGGATGATTTACAGTAACCCCGTTATGGCTCACAGCTTACTTGAAAAGATTACAGAAACTACTATTAAATATCTTGAGGACCAGGTAGAAGCGGGTGCTGATCTGGTACAGATATTTGATTCATGGGGTGGTGTATTGGGGCCAGATACGTATTGGGAATTCTCACTAAAATACATATCGCGTATTTGTGACGCATTAAGCAAAAAGGCACCTGTTACGGTTTTCCCGAAAGGGGCATATTTTGCCGCAGAACAATTGGCAAAACTTAATTGCAGGGTTATTGGGCTCGATTGGTCAGTAACACCCGGGGAAGCTAGAAAGGTTTTGGAAAATAAGACCCTGCAAGGGAATATGGACCCCTGTCTTTTATATGCCGATACAAATACTATACGCAAGGCGGTTAACCAAATGATAAAGGGTTTTGGAACCCCCAACTATATTGCAAACCTAGGGCATGGGGTCTACCCTGATACCTCAGTAGATAGTGTAAAGTGCTTTATTGATTTCGTAAAGGAATATAAAGCCTAAATATTCTCTGAAAGACAGGTACATACTAATTGGCTATTTTCTGCGTTACTATATAACCGATTAATGCCATATTTACATAACTTTGCAAGAACATACCCCTACTATATTGGGTAAAAGAAAACATATTGTTTTAGTGTTAGCCACTTTATTGCTGGCCTTGCTAAGAGTTACCTTCATTCAGGCACAGGCCACTATAAGTTCGCCGCAGTTGCATTGTATTGCTGTAGACTCAACAGGAGGTGGTGTGACCCTAACATGGACTATACCCCCTGATACCAATAATACCTTTGTCTCATATGATATATGGAAATCGGTTAACCTAGTGGGAGGATATACAAAGCAAACGTCGGTTTTTTCTAAAACCCAAAGTACAGTGCATCTTCCTGGTGTAGCGGCAAATGCTTCTCCGGTATATTTTTATATGTACACCAATACATCTCTTGGCTTGTCCAGCCCAAGTGGTGATACATTAAAAAGCATTTTCCTGAATGTTACTAATCTTGGCGGCAAGGCCATGCTGCAATGGAATGCCATGCACAAACCAGACCTGCCATCTTTCAATGGGTGGTATAAAGTTTACAGGGAATACCCGCAATATGTTTGGACACTGATAGATTCTACCCAACAACTTTCATTAATTGATACCATACACGTTTGCAAGGCCCAGATCAATTATAAAATAATTACAGATGACGCATCGGGATGTCAATCTATTTCAAATATTGCAGGCGGTTTATTCGTAAATATAATACAGCCAAATCCACCTGTTATGGATACAGTAAGTGTCCGCCCAACTAATAATATTAATATTTCATGGTATCCCAGTAGTTCTACAGATGTGATAGGTTATGTAGTTTACGAATTTCAAACCTCTATTTGGGTAGCAATAGATACTGTGTGGGGTTACGACAGTACATTTTACAATTTCACGGGCGGCTCACCCGGTACCGGTTCTGAAAGCTTCAGAATAGCGGCTATTGATAGCTGCAATAATGTTAGCGCCCAAAGCCTTTCTCAGAACACTTTATACCTGACCCAGGCATCAAATAATTGTATGCACATGAACACTCTTAACTGGAACGCATATGTACACCTTGTTCCGGGGGTTGAGAATTATAAAGTTTATTATAGCGTTAATGGTAGTATACCATATAAATTGTTGGGTACAACTACCAATACCTATTATGTAGATAGCGGGCTTAACACCCCGGAAACTATTTGCTACTATGTACAAGTGGTCGATTCAAATAATCCGAACATTACAGCTTCTTCAAATATTGTTTGCTATACAGTTAAATTGCCACCACCGGCTAAGTATGCTTACTTGCGTTATGCTACTGTGTTTAATAATTCCCAAATACAACTTGGAGCTTATATTGACAATCATGCAGGAGTAAAATATTTTTGGGTTCTTCGGGCAGATTCACTGGGGGGTAAATTCGATACAATAGGTGTCGTTAATTCAACTTCACCACAAAGCCAGTATATTTATTTTACAGACCCTACGGGTAATCCTAATTTACAGAGCTATACATACAAAATTATATTAGAAGATAGCTGCCATTACTTTTTCGACAGTACGAACATTGCTCAAACTATGTTCCTGACGGCAGTGGGTACCGACCTTGGCCTTGATACACTTAAGTGGAATGATTACCATTGGTGGCAGGGAGGTATAACCCAATATGATGTATACAGGGATGAAGATGCAGGCCTACCATTTGCACAAATAGCTACTGTGCCTTATAGCGCAGCCGGTACTAATGTATACATTGATAACGTGAGTTCGATTATAGTAGGAGAGGGGATATTTGGATATTATATAAAAGCTTCAGAAGGCAATAATATATATGGGCTTATTGATTCCAGTATTTCTAACATAGCTGAAGCATATCAGGACCCTCGTGTGTATATACCTAATGCATTTGACCCTAAGGGTATAAATAAGATTTTCCTGCCTATAGGGGTATTCGTTAACTTACAGGGGTATGATTTCAGCATATACAACCGCTGGGGGCAACTCCTATTTGAGGCAACTGAACCTGGTATTGGCTGGGATGGTACATTCCATGGCCGTATAGCACCCGAGGATGTATATGTGTATAGGTTACAATATACTTCTAGCAAGGGTATCTACTTCGATAACAGAGGTACTGTGTTACTCCTGAAATAAGACCGATACTCCACTTTAACATATGTGAATTCACACAGGTAAACAGGGGCTACCAGTAATTACTATTTAAAAAAGAGATTAAAGCTTAACGGTAGCGGTAACTGTACCACCAACTTGTAACTGAATAAGTCCGGTACCGGTATGGGTACCCTTTGCTGCAAGAATGTCGAAGATTGCAGGCTGTTGAAAAGTGAAACTTACATTACCGGCCGCATCGGTAGTGCCATAGGCAATAACCTGGCCCGGAGGATTAATATTGGCATAAAGCTTAACAACTGCAGCATTTGCAGGTAATCCATTAGTATCTAATACGGTAATATTAGCTACACAGTTTGTATTTTTACTGCAAGAACTTTGACTCCAACCCATTACAATGAGGAAGGCCAAACCAATTGAAAAACAAGAGAAAGTAATTATTTTTTTCATGCACAGATAAAAATCATGTACTTTTACAATCACAAAAATAATCATTTTTGAACACAATGAGAAAAAATCTGCTTTTATTATTAATACTAGGAATAGTAACCATAGGATTGACGGCGGCATGCATGTCTAATACAGGGGAAAGAGAAGTAAAAGTGAAGATTCATACTACCATGGGCGATATGGTGGTTAAACTGTATAACGAGACTCCCAAAACAAGAGATAATTTCATCAAATTAGTAAAGTCAAAATTCTATGATAGCACCCTGTTTCACAGGGTTATACAGACTTTTATGGTTCAGGCAGGTGACCCGGGATCAAAAAAGGCTGCTCCAGGTGTAATGCTTGGTAATGGTGATATTGGTTATACTGTACCTGCTGAATTTGTACCTACCTTATTCCATAAGAAGGGAGCATTGGCTATGGCCCGACAAGGGGATGATGTAAATCCAACTAAAGCATCTTCCGGCTGCCAGTTTTATATAGTTCAGGGCAAAACCTTTACCAATGATGAACTGAATACTATTGAGCAAAGGATGAATATGGGCGTAAAACAGCAAATATTTACCCAAATCATCAATCAGCCTGCATACGCTGAAATGAAGAAGAAGTTCGTTCAATTCCAAAACCAGAGCAATATTGACAGTTTACAGGCGCTAACCAAGAAGATAGAACCTAAGATAGATTCTATGTATGCAAAGGCAAGCAAGTTTACATTTACGGCTGAGGAAAGACAAGCCTATACCACAGTTGGTGGTGCACCGCACCTTGATGGTAACTATACTGTATTTGGCGAAGTAGTAGAAGGCCTTGATATAATTGATAAGATAGCAGCTACCCCGGTTGATAAGAATGACAGGCCACTGCAAGATGTGAAGATACTTAGCATGGAGATAATGAATTAAGTAGTGATGGAGGATAAGATTAAGAGCCTGGTTTTAGAAGTAGGAGAAGCAAAACTTTCTAACGCTGATGAGGCGGAGCAATTCCGCTTAAAATACCTTAGTAAAAAAGGTATTCTTACGGGTTTGTTCGATGAGTTTAAAACACTTGCACCTGAACAACGGAAGGTAGTTGGCAAACAATTGAATGAATTGAAGCAATTGGCTGAACAAAAGTTTGAGCAATCGAAAGAACTATCTGCTCAAAATGGTTCTTCTTCCGAAAGTAATATAGATCTTTCTTTACCTCCTGACCCAATTGCATTGGGTTCAAGGCATCCAATTTCTTTAGTTAAGACAAGTATTGTAAATATATTCTCAAAGATTGGTTTTACCATATCTGAAGGTCCTGAGATAGAAGATGATTGGCACAATTTCGGTGCACTTAATTTCCCCGAAGATCATCCGGCTCGAGATATGCAGGATACTTTCTTTGTAGAATCAGATAACCCTGCTGAAAAGTGGTTACTAAGAACACATACTTCATCGGTACAGGTAAGAGTAATGAAGAACCAGAAAC
>DATHOD010000006.1:0-36617 GCA_035485295.1 Bacteroidia bacterium | reverse complement strand
AAACAGTGCCATAACTTACTAAATAGACCATACCAGCTCCATTGCCACCTGCGCCACCTACTCCATCATCTTGGTCGCCAGCACCGCCGCCGCCGCCAAGAAACAATCTTCCGGTAGAATAATCTAAAGGTCGGCCTCCACTACCCCCAACATTACTGCGGGCATCGCCACCCCAAACGCCATTATTATTAGGGCCAGTAGTGAGAGGGTTTCCATTCTTACCTGAGAAGGAATACCCACCCCTTCCGCCACCTGAGGCTGTAAATGTTGACATCCAAGTGTATTCAAGGTTCCATGCTTTTATATTATTTGCGGTACTTACATCAGGGTTACCAAAACCATTGATCCATTTAGATGTGTCTCCCCCATTTGCACCACCACCACCGCCTGTATTATGTGCATCACCACCACCGCCTGCATTTGCTCCCGCTCCCCTACAATATAATCCTCCATATATATTATACCTCCATTCAAAACCAGCAATTCCTTCGCCTTTTTGCTTACCAAAATTAGAATCCTGTACGGAATAATTATTTACTCCATACGCACTTACATCATAATCAAGTTTTCCACCTCTGAAGCCATCACCAGATACATTTATTGTTCCACCTGAATTAACAACAGTATTATTCAAAACTTCAATTGCCACTACTCCACCCTTAGCACTATCCCATGGGTCGCAAGAAATAGAGCCTCCACTGTTAATAGTAAGACTATTGTACCGAGGTACCCTGACAACTTGCACAACGCCAGTATCAGTATAAGCATGCTGTAATTCGCAGTTAAATACTATAGTTGAGCCACTTATTCTTTTCACCTCAGCATACTCATTATTACCACAGTTATTATAATATGTTATTCTTCCCCAAGAACTGTCGTTAGGTGTTGCCCATCTTGGAGCAAATGGATTATGCGCTCCGTTTATAGATGTTCCTTGAATTTGAATAATAAACACAAGATCACCTGGAGCCAAATTACCACTAAATCTTCCTTTTGTATTAAGTGTTGTACTAGCAACAGTTATTGCTGAATCGCCAACATGAGCATCTGCAGTAAGTGTAGTATATTCATTAACAATTAGTGCAGTACTTACTGTAAGGTTTCCGTTTTTACCTCTTTGAGAAAATACAGCAATTGAAACACATAGGAAGAAAGTGAAAAGTATAAGTCTTTTCATAGGGGGATGTTTAAACTAAAAGCTAAGTTATGAAAAAAGATCCAATAAAGACTAAATCGTTTTATATGTATGATAATTAGGCTATTCCACAAACAAAAGCATACCTTTAAGATATTCGCCTTCCGAATGATAAATACTTATAGGATGATCAGCAGGCTGAGATAGGTATTGAACGATACGAACGTTTCTTCCAGCTTCAATAGCGGCTGCCATTATAGCACCATAAAATAGTGGTTTATCAACCACCTGTGAACATGAAAATGTAAACAGGAAACCTCCCAGCCTAATGCCCGAAATAGCCAAAGCATTTAATCTTTTATAACCCATTACTGCCTGATGCCGTGCATCACGGTGTTTGGCAAAAGCTGGAGGGTCAACAACCATGAGGTCATATTGGTTTTGATTGTCCTTCAAAAAGTCAAATGCATCAACACAATGTGAACTTTGTTTTGCTCCTTGTCCAAAATTCAATTCAATATTCTGGTCTGTAAGTTTCATAGCTGTTTTTGAACTATCTACTGAATGAACCTCTGTAGCCCCAGCCCTTAAAGCGTATACAGAGAACCCGCCGGCATAACAAAAACAATCAAGCATTTTTTTTCCTGGAGCATACTGCGCAACAAGTTTACGGTTTTCCCTTTGGTCAATAAAAAAACCAGTCTTCTGTCCTTCCTCCCAGTCTACTTTTATCTTATTCCCATTTTCTAAAACCTGCTTCTCAGCGTCAGCACCATATAAATAGCCATTCTTTACGCCCTTAGCAAACTCCCCGTTGCCAAGACTTTCACTGCTCTTATTATAAATAGCTTTCAAACTGCTACCGTATACTGCTTTAAGCGCCTCAACAATGTAATCCCGTTCTTTATACATACCAATGGAGTGAGCCTGCAATACTGCGGTGCCGTTGTAATAATCAACAACAAGTCCGGGCAAGCCATCACCTTCTGCAAATACTAACCTATATACATTGGTATTATTATTTTCAGCAAGTCCTATGGCCTTGCGATATAGATATGCTTTTTCAATTTTCGATCTCCAGAATTCGGCATCCGGAGTAATCTTCTCAAATGAAAATATTCTTACTGCAATTGACCCACCTTGGTAATGGCCGATACCCAAAAATTCATCTTTACTGGAATACACTTCCACTATATCACCGGGATTTACTACCCCGTCAATCCTCTTAATGGCGCCTGAAAATATCCATGGGTGAAAACGCTTTGGAGATTGCTCCTTACCCGTACCAAGTATTATTTTAGTAATTCCACTCATGCCTTAACTTTAATATTTTATTTTCCTTTAATCGAAAACGATATGGCAAAAGTGCATCTTTTCCGGCATAATCTACACCTATTCGTGGCCCTGCTGCAATATCCTTCTCATCAAACCATGCTCCCCTATCTTCTATCCATATTAATTTACCCGAAAGCGGAACACCGGAATGAACTGTCTTTATTCCTAATGCCTGAGAAATTGTACCGGGCCCGTCAGAAAACTTTTTGGTTACTGATTTCATATTGCGCCTCTTAAGCATTACATCCAAACCATCTTTAGGAATAATGGCACGTATAAGCACCGCATGTGGCACGTCCTTGGTATTAGTAACAATATTGTACAAATGATGAATACCATAACACAGGTATACATAAGATACACCACTCGGGCCATACATAACTTCATTCCGGGCCGTGCGCTTGCCGTTATATGCATGAGAAGCTTTATCTATAATGCCATTATACGCCTCTGTTTCAATTATCATACCTGAGGTTTTTTTGTTCTCGAAGTTCGTCACAAGAAATTTGCCAATTAACTCTCGGCTAATTGCTACTACATCTTCCCTCGCAAAAAAATCTTTGCTTAGTCTTTTCATAGACTACTTGATGGTCCTGTCTGCCTGACCGGCAACATATACAATATCGGACGTAACATTACCCTTTTCGTCATATTGCTTATCCTCACCATCTTTAATAAAATCAAGAGAGCTGGCATCATATAACATTACGAATTCTTCCTTCACTTGCCCACCCGGATAATATTCCTTTTTTGAATACCTGATTGGCTTAGAATCACCGGTTGGCTGAAATGTTGCAGCAGGCTTACCATCTCTATAGTATGAGTTACGTTGCATTAAGCGCTCATGCTTTTTATCGTACTCTTCCACATACTGTAGTTGACCATTTTCCCAATAATCGTGCCATGTAATTGCATTTCCATCAAAATATTCAACCTCTGATTTTGTCTTTCCATCGAAGTAGTATTTCTTCATTGAACTCTTACGTTCCGTAATAAACTTAAACTCCCTTTCCATTTGTCCGTTAGGGTAAAAGTTAGTGTATACATGCAATTGCCCATCGGTATAAAAACCTTTATGTAATACAGCTCCATTAATATAATGATCTTCTACCCAACCAGAGCAAACATAACCCTGCAAGCTTTTACGCACAGAATCTCCACCAGTATTGTTGTTGTATTTTTCATACATCTGAATACCATAGTCAGTATCGTAAACATCCCTAAATACATATTGCTTTTCATGAGGTACCTGACCCTGAAATGTAACCTGTGCAAACAGACCCATTGTGGTGAAGCAAAATAAGAAACTTAGTACCCCTCTTCTCATTACTTAAATTGAATATCTGTGCAAAATAATAAAAAAACCTTTAATGTATACCCTCATGTGCTAAGTAGCGTTCCGCATCAATAGCCGCCATACAACCTGTACCTGCCGCCGTTACTGCCTGACGGTATATCTTGTCCTGTGCATCTCCACTTGCGAACACTCCCGGTATCTTTGTACGGCTAGAACCGGGAATAGTTTTAATATATCCTTGTTCATCCATATCAAGCCAACCTTTAAATATGTCTGTATTGGGCTTGTGGCCTATAGCAACAAAGAATCCGGTTACTTTCAAAATTTTCTCTTCTTTATCCTTTGTGTTATATATTTTAACTCCCTCTACCCCTTTTTCACCCAATATCTCTTTTGTCTCGGTATTAAAGTGAACTTCAATATTAGGAGTATTGAATACCCTATGCTGCATTGCCTTTGAAGCTTTAAGTTCATCTTTACGTACTATCATATATACTTTATTGCACAACTTGGCAAGATAAGTTGCTTCTTCAGCTGCTGTATCACCTCCTCCAACAATAGCTACATCTTGCTTACGGAAGAAATATCCGTCGCATACAGCACATGCCGAAACACCAAAACCATTTAATCTTTCTTCAGAAGGCAAGCCCAACCATTTAGCTGATGCGCCTGTAGCTATAATAACTGCATCGGCCAAGAATGTCGTTTTCTCTTCCATTACCACTTTATAAGGGGCTTGGGAAAAATCTACTGAGCTAACGTATGACCATCGGATATCTGTACCGAACCTTTCTGCCTGCTTTCTGAAATGCTCCATCATTTCAGGCCCCTGAATACCCTCCGGGTAGCCGGGGTAGTTTTCTACTTCAGTAGTTATGGTAAGTTGTCCACCGGGTTGAAGTCCGGCAATCATAAGAGGTTTCATATCTGCACGGGCAGCATAAACAGCTGCTGTGTATCCTGCTGGCCCTGAGCCTATAATAAGGCATTTCACGTGTTCTGGTGTGTCCATATAATAATTGAAATACTGATGTTTATACTAAATAAGAATACAAAAGTAAGAAACTGTTACTTACATATTACAGTATCAAGGTAGGAGCCGTATCCACACCATATACCAAGGCCACCGTTTATATTCCCAACAATAGGCGTTGGTGAGCCAAAAGGGTTGCCATTATTATTTTCCTGGAAATAATAAAGACTATAAAAATTATAGGAAGCATAGTCAATTGCACAGAACTTAATAACTACCTTTTCACCTGTTTTAAAATAACCTGCTTCGGCATTCGTATCATCCGCGGCTTTAGAACCAGGTATTTCTCCTCTGCCATAATAAAACTTAAATCTTTGACCATTAATAAACTGGTCATTAAATGCAGACTCGTTAGGAGGAATAAATGTAGTGTCTTCACCTATTCGCTTAGCTAGCCAGCGATAACAATTTCCAGGTGCTGGTGGATCATTTAATATGGCCCACATATAACCTAGTGTATCAAGATTACCATGTACCTCGAACCATGCTGAGTCTAAAGGAACAGGCGGTAAAATGGTAGTAGAAGAAGTCAGGGTTTGCCCACCTGTTACTACTGTAAGGTTATATGTTTTTCCAATCTTCCCTTTCATGGTTGTTGATTCGTAATAACCAAGTGTAGGAATAACTTCCCTCATGGAATCAGTAGTGGAGCCGTCACTTATAGTAATCTTTGCCCCATGTATTACATCGTTGGCAATTATGCTGCTTATGGTAGTACTGCCAAAGAAGGCGAAACTATGTGATAGGTAAAGGTAGGCCACGCTATTAGGTTCTATATGCCCCTCAACAACAACCTCGGGTGTTGGTGTTGGCAAATCGAGGTTAATATTCTTTGAGCATCCAGCCAGTAAAATGGACAATAAAAGAAGGGTGTTTTTTAAATTCCTTTTCATGTTTTAAAAATCAAAGTTCCATGATACAGATGGAAGTATTGGGAATAATGAGACTTGTTTTGCCTGAATAGAAAGAGTGTTTTTATATACATTACCATCAATAGCAAAGTATATAAAATAAGGATTATAACGGTCATACACATTATATACAGAGAAGCTCCAGCTTGTGTGCAAATTCTTAACCCATTTCGGACGATGGTCAACATATGGCGAATCAAGACCCTGAGTTTTCATTTTTTCATTCCATTTAGCTTCTCTTTTTAATGCTCTTCTTTTCCTGTCAGGTGTATATGTTGCTGACACATCAAGGCGGTTATATGGGGCGAGTCTATATCCATTTCTATCACCATACTGCTGAACTAGTGAACCTTCTATTATATACCAGGCAACTGGCATGGTTAGGGCCTCGCCAGAAGCAAATACAAACACTGATGAAAAGGTCCATCTGTCATTCAATTCGTAATTTGCTACGGCGGATATATCATTGCGCCTGTCATACTTAGCATAAAAAGTCTGTCCGCTATTTAATTCAGGAAAGTCCTCTGTGGTCCATGATAAGGTATAACCTATCCATCCATTCAGCTTGCCCATGCGCTTTTTCAGGAAGAACTCAATTCCATATGCATTGCCGGTTCCGAAAGTAAAGTTCTCATCCGGATCACCTGTAGAACTTGCCTCAGGAGTAGTACCATCTTTATACTCAATAAGGTTTTGCATATGCTTATAATAAACTTCTACTGAAGACTCATATAGGTTGTCTTTAAAGTTCTTATAAAACCCTGCCGCATATTGATCACCAATTGTCGGTGCAACTAGTGATGTGCATGGGAACCAAATATCTGTTGGTAAGGATACCGAGCTAATTGATGCCAGGTGAATATACTGTAGATTCCTGCTGTACCCAATTTTAAAAGATGAATTGGCACCCGCCTGGTAACGCAATGAAAATCGAGGTTCAAGGCCGTCATAAAAAGCAATACTCTGTAAAGGCTTATAATTTATAGTATCGGTATTTTGCCCTGTGGTGCTATTTTGAACATACCTTGTAAATGGCCCTAATTGTTGGAATAAGGAATAGCGTAGTCCAGCATCAATTTTAAAACGATCTGAAAGATCATATTCATCATCGGCATAAATCGCAGCTTCATTTCCATATAAATGGATTACACTACTTGTACTGAAATTAACATCAGGCTCTTGCGCAGAAATAGCGCTGGGTATAAAAACATGTATAGTTTGCTCTACCCCAAATTTAATATTGTGTTTGGGTGTGGGTAACCAATCAAAATTGATTTTGGTGTGGTAGTCATGAATGCCGGAGAACAAGTTAAACGAGAATCCATTTTCGCCACCAGAAAATTTAAAATTATAACTGGTATAACTAAATGAAGTAGTCATAAGCAACTTATCGCTGTAAATATGATTCCAGTTAATAGCAGCTATAGCATTTCCCCAAGGAACCTTTGCTGAGAATTGAGCATCATTAAAATTAAAAACATCTTGTCCGTAATAACCCGTAATTGATATCTGATCTTTTGCTGAGAGTCTATAGTTAACTCTGCCATTCAAATCATAGAAAAAGTAAGAGGTGCCATTAAATGGAGAAGATGCACTTATTATAGGCGGGTGAAGAAACACATCGAGATATGTGCGACGTGCTGAGAAGATGAAACCAGAAGTATCCTTTTTAATCGGGCCTTGTATAGTAACATGAGAAGCAATAAGGCCAATACCGCCACTTGCATGGTAATTTTCCATGTCGCCATTTTTAGTATCGATTGCCAACACTGAAGATATTCTGCCACCATAATTAGCTGGCATATTGCCTTTTATTAACTGGGCATCGCTTATAGCGTCGGAGTTAAATATAGAGAAGAAGCCAAGTAAGTGCCCAGCATTATATACAGTTGCTCCATCAAGCAGTATTAGATTTTCATCAGGGCCTCCACCACGAACATAAAACCCTGTATTTGCATCACCTGCACTTTGCACCCCAGGTAATAATTCTATAACCTTAATTATATCCTGCTCACCCATAAAAACAGGTATAGTCTTAATGTCTTTTGTCTCAAGTGTAATGGTTCCCATCTTTGAGCTTTCTACATTATTATTGGCTTTTTCTCCTAATACGTTTACAGTTTGTGTTTTAATACTGGTTGAGTTTATGCCCATATCAATACGGGTATCTGAACGCACCTTAATAGATATAACCGTATCTCTATATCCCATAAGTGAGAAATGCAAATGATAATCGCCTGCAGGAACGGTAAAATGATAATACCCATTTGCATCACTTGCCGAACCGGTTTGCGATTCCTCTATATATACACTAACACCAGGCAATGTCTGATTAACTGAAACATCTTTTACGTAACCTGAAACTTTATACTGCTGAGAGAACAGAAAGCAAGGAATAAAAAGAGAAATAATTAACAAACTTACAAAACGCATACCATGGAAAGAGTTTCTGCTTTTTTATAAAAAATTACTTTTGCAAAGTTACTTCTTCAAGGCTTAATAATACATCTTAACCCTAAAAGATAATAGCCCTTAAGAGGAACGAACAGATGCAAAACTTATTTATGGGTTACAGTTCGGGATGTAGCGCAGCCAGGGTAGCGCACACGCTTGGGGTGCGTGAGGTCGCGAGTTCGAATCTCGCCATCCCGACTAAAGAATTTACAGAAAAATGGCAATAAAAAAGGAGCGATTATAAAACCGCTCCTTCTTTTTGTATTAAGTAATATTAATTACTCAGAGTTACCGTAGTCACCTCTGTTACCACCTCTGCTATTATTATTGTTTTCTCTTGGCTTAGCAACCGATACAGAAATGCTTCTGCCTTCGTATTCCTTTTGGTTTAGTTCGTCAATAGCCTTTTGGCCATCAGAATCGTTCTTCATTTCAACAAAACCAAAGCCTCTAGACCTGCCAGAGAACTTGTCAGTAATTACCTTTGTTGAAGCTACTTCGCCATACTGCTCGAACAACTGCTTTAAGTCTTCGCTGCGAACTTTGAAATTCAAATTTGATACAAAAATGTTCATAATAAAAATAAATTGGTTAAAAAATGACTGCAAAGGTAAAACTTTTTTGATTTACAACGAAAAAAACATGTATTTTGATGATTATTGACCATAAATCGACTATTATTCACTGCTTTGGTCAAATATCTCTTCAATTCATTATTCTTATTTATTTTTACGCCATGCAGGCATTCATTAATAAATATAATTTGCGAAATATAAAAGCACTATTACCTATAGTATTGCTTTTAACTTCTTGCATGGAAAACAATACATATGCCCCTAAAAGAAAGGGCTATTTCCGTATAGATTTCCCTCAAAAGCAATATGTTACGTATAATGGTCCTTGCCCTTTTAGTTTCGAATATCCGGTATACGCACAAGTAGTTAAAGATCCTGACCCAGGTGCACAACCTTGCTGGATAAATGTTGTTTACCCTCAATTTAAAGGCACTTTATACCTGAGCTATCTCCCAGTAAATAACAATCTGGACAATTATATTGAAGAGTCGAGAAATTTTGTGGTTAAACACGAGGTTAAGGCATCGGCTATAAATGAGCAAACTGTTATAAACCCCAAAGACAATATTTATGGGCTGGTGTACGATATAGAAGGTAATGCCGCTTCGAACATGCAGTTTTACCTTACAGACAGTACTACCAATTTTGTCCGTGGGGCACTTTACTTCTATTCAGTACCTAACAAAGATTCATTGGAACCCGTACTTCAGTTTATTAAAAAGGATATATATCATATGGTAGAAAGCTTTCGATGGAAAAGACAGGACAATACCAAGTAACAATACACTGAATGAAACTACGTCTACTTATCTGTATATATTTTATATGTTTACTAAGACCCGTTTCTTATTGCCAGGATAGTATACGCTGTGGCTCATGGATTACGACAAACATTCATTATGGGTTTATTATCCCTCCTGCTGGAAGCAGTACCCAATATCTTATAAAAAGTCATGTTCCGGGTGTTGAGGTCGATTATATAAAGCGATGCGTGGAAGGTGCTTCATGGAACCAGGCTTACCATTACCCTGAAACTGGAGTTGCGTTTTTTTATGCGTGGTTAGGCAATCCTTCCCAGTTAGGCAATATGATGGGGGTTTATCCTTTCATCAACTTCCATTTGCAACGCAGTAACTCCGAGATACTTTACCTGCGACTTGGAATAGGCCTTGGATACTTGCCGGTGACATATGATAGAATATCGAATCATAAAGATTATTTAATTGGTTCGCATCTTAACGCAATGATAAACCTGCGTTTAACAAACCACTTTTATCTTTCCAAGAACTTACGCCTTGAAACAGGGCTTGGTTTAACGCATTGCTCCGACGGCACCTTTAAAACCCCTAACCTGGGCATTAATCTTGTAACTGTAAATACAGGGCTTTCTTATAGCCTTAGTTCATGTAAAACCCTGGTTTACCCTTTCGCTGATACAATTAAACACAAGAAATTTGATCATGAGTTCTTTTTTGCATTAGGAAGCCGTCAAATAGAACCTCCGGGTGGGAACAGATATTATGCAACTACCATGGGCTATACTATATTCCACAAGATGAACTCTAAAAACAAACTCGGCTTAGGCGTTGATTTCTTCTATAATAATGCAAATACCGCCTTATACCATGTACAATATAATGATAGTTCAGCGTTTAATGCATGGCAGGTTGGTGCGAAAATATGTTACGAAATTGTGCTTGGGAAAGTATCATTGCCTATCGAGGTGGGTGGGTATTTACACACCCAATACACCGGTAATGGATATGAGTATGACCGTATAGGAATAAGGTATTATGCTTGCAGACACGTCATTATAAACCTAACTCTGCTGGCGCATGCTGCAAGTGCAGATTATATTGAATGGGGAATAGGGTTTAAACTGTGAGTCGAAAATATGCTTAGGTATTTTAACATAGTACTTGCTTGCTTAATAATAATAGCCCTTTCTTCATGTAAAAAGGCATGCAATTGCGTTGAAAGTACGGGAGAGCCAACAGAACAAACCGTTACTGTTCCCTATTTCGAACAGATAAATGCGTACAATAATATAAACGTATTTATTTCAATGGGTAGCCCTGAACAGGTTCAAATACAGGGTGGCAAGAACCTTTTGTCCAATGTTTCAGCAGAAGTATCGAATGGTGTACTTATTTTAAAAAACAATAATATTTGTAATTGGTTACGGAGCTATGCAAAAAGTGCTATAAATGTATATATAACAATGCCTCGTATTACTTACATAACCAGTTCAGGGGTTGGAACGATACAAAGTACTGACACACTAACTACCGATACCATTCAGGTTACCACATCAAATACCGGCAATATTAATCTCACATTAAATAACCAGTTAATAGAGGGTCATTTATTCGGATCAAGTGATTTGTCTTTGGCAGGCAAGTCACACCAGTTTTTATGCAGTTACGTAGGTGGAACAGGATCTCTTTATTGCAATAACCTTACAACAGGGTATACCTTCTTTTCTGATAATACTACAGGCGATTGTTATATAGGAACAACCAATCTTTTTGACATAGTTATAAGCCAAATAGGGAATGTTTATTATTTAGGAAATCCAACTATTCATCCTACCATTACAGGTTCAGGACAATTAATACATGAATAGTTCAATTAGAAAAACTTCATTTTGTCTTCATTTTGACTATTTATCTTTGTAGCAAGTTCAAATATTCTAATATCGACAATAATGAAAAAACTGAATACAATATTGGCTGCCCTTTCAATTCTGGCAGTACTATCGTTTGCCAATACAGCAAAAGCTCAACAGTCTAGCCCTGAAAAAAAGACTACCGAGAAAAAGGCTGATAAGAAACCGGTAAAGAAAGTTCCTGCAAAAAAGACAGCTGAGAAAAAAGATAAAGCAAAATAGTTCCTTTCCACACATGAAAACGTAAAAGAGCCGTTGCTATGCAATGGCTTTTTTATTTAAACTACTGCATTTCTCAATATCTCAATCAAATCATTTACTTTTGAATTACTCAAAAGTAAGTGTTAATCGATGAAGGAAAAAGTTTTAATAACGGGTTCAAATGGGTTTATAGGCAAACAGCTTAAAAAGCAATTCAACTTAACTGAGTATGAAATTGTTGAATTCAACTCTTCAGACGGAGATATAGCCAAAACTGATTTACAATTCGAGAACATTAACCATGTTTTTCATCTGGCAGGAAAGTCTTTTGTACCGGATAGCTGGAAAAATCCCAAGGCTTTTTACGATGTAAATTTTACAGGTACGTTGAATGTACTTGAGCTGTGCCGGAAGACAGGAGCAGGGCTTACATTTATAAGTTCTTATGTATATGGCATTCCTCAGCACCAACCAATTAATGAAAACCACCCGATAAATCCTGCTAACCCATACGGACATAGCAAATTAGTTGCGGAAGAAATTTGCCAGTTTTATAGTGAAAATTTTAAGCTACATACAACAATTATAAGGCCATTTAATATATATGGCACATTTCAAAGTGATCATTTCCTTATTCCCACCATAATTAAGCAATTGTTTGATGAAAAGCAGCTGGCCATAGATATACTTGACTTAATGCCTAAGAGGGATTATTTATTCCTGGATGACTTAATCTCAGCAATTATGATCCTTTACAAAAAGAATAAAACAGGAATATATAACGTGGGGAGTGGAACCTCTTTAAGTGTAGAAGAAATTATAAAAGACATAATGGAGATAGCGGGCATTCAAAAAAAGTATGTTTCGAAAGAAGTATCCAGGAAAAATGAAATACCTGAAGTAATAGCTGATATATCGAAGATTAAAAAGGAAACAGGATGGGTACCTGGTTTTACATTTAAGCAAGGAATTGCTGAAATTTTAAAAAGGGAACAATTACGGTGATATTCTGTGAAAGTCATTAAGTTTGTACCTGTTGAACTTGAAATATAATTAAATGAAAGCAGTTATACTGGCTGGAGGACTTGGTTCCAGGTTAAAACCATTTACTGAGATAATTCCCAAACCGTTGCTACCTATAGGGGAAAAAGCCGTGCTTGAAATTCAAATTGAGCGTTTCAAAAAACATGGATTTGACGAAATATACCTTGCCACAAATTATAAAAGTGAATATGTTGAAAATTTCATAGGCGATGGCTCAAGATATGGAATAAAACTTATGTTAAGCCGTGAAGAAAAACCCTTGGGAACTGCCGGCCCTTTAACACTTTTAAAAGATAAACTTACTGAGCCATTTGTAGTAATGAATGGCGATATCTTAAGCCTTATAGACTTTACTAAGCTATACGATTTTGCGTTGCAGCAGAAAAACGCTCTCACTATTACAATTAAGAAAATAGTTACTCCATATGCTTTTGGAAATATCTTCTTTAAGGGCGACCTGGTTACAAACATTGAGGAAAAACCCGACATTATAACTTATGCGCTTGCAGGTATTTATGTAATGACCCCTGAAATATTCAACTATATACCTGAAGATACATTTTATGGAATGGACCTGCTTATAAGGGGTATGCTGGCGAAAAACAAGCCTATTTCTAAATATGAGATTGAAGAATACTGGCTTGATATAGGTAGAATTGAAGATTATACTAAAGCTCAGGAAGTTTATAAAACCCATTTTAAAGAAAGCTGAAAATGGCTGCATCAAAAAGAATTCTGATTACGGGAGCAGGAGGATTTATTGGTTCACATCTGGCAGAGCTATGTGTAGAGAAGGGATATAAGGTAAAAGCCTTTTTAAGATATAATTCAAAGAATAACTGGGGCTGGCTTGAATCATCACCTTATAAAAAGGAGATAGAAATAATTACTGGAGATATTCGTGATTTTGATTCTGTTTCAAGCGCAATAAAAGATTGCGACGAAGTATTTCACCTGGCAGCATTAATTGGTATCCCCTACTCGTACGTTTCTCCACTTGCATATATAAGAACGAATATAGAAGGAACTTACAATGTGCTTGAGGCTGCCAGGAATCAGAACCTCTCAAACATTATTATCACTTCCACTAGCGAAACATATGGAACGGCCCAATATGTACCCATTGATGAAAATCATCCTATGGTAGGCCAATCACCTTACTCGGCATCAAAAATTGGTGCTGACCAGTTAGCAATAAGCTATTTCCGTTCATTTAATCTTCCTGTTAAAATAGTGCGTCCTTTCAATACATACGGACCACGCCAATCAGCAAGGGCAATAATTCCAACTATAATCTCCCAATTATTACAAGGGAATAACAGCATAAAGCTTGGTAATATTACCCCTACTAGAGATTTAACCTTTGTAAAGGATACGGCTAATGGATTCATTGAAATATCAGCATCTGATAAACTTAATGGAGCTATTACTAATATTGGAATGAAAGAGGAAATAAGCGTTGGCGACCTCGTTCAGCTTATTTCTAAGTTGATGGGCAAAACCATTACCATAGAAACCGAAAAACAACGTGTGAGGCCGGATGCAAGTGAAGTAGAAAGATTATTCTGCAATAATGACAGCATATTGAAGAATACAAAGTGGAAACCCTCTTATAATTTAAATAAAGGCCTTACTGAAACAATAGAATGGTTAAAAAAGAATCAGGACATTTATAAGGCGGATATATACAACGTTTGATAATTGCTTTATCAAACTTTATATGTAAGTATATATCTCAGCATAGATTTTTTCTGCTATTCCAAAATTACGATACGTCTCTGCCAATGAGCGTACTTTATCATATACTTCTCTTCGGCTTTTATTGACAATAATTGCTTCAATCTGTTCAATAGCTTTATCGTAGCCTTCTTTGTTAAAGCTTTCAATAACGGCACCCGCATTATTTCGCTTAATAATATCTGAGTCGGTAGATATATTAGGTGTTATTACTACAGGTATCCCTAGTGCCCAATACTCACCGTTCTTAATTGGAGAACAATACCTTTTAGATGGTACTGGTTTTACGGGGCATAAGGCAAAGTCGGCTAACCCCATATATTTAGGCACCTCATCATGGGGAGCAAAGACTTTAATAATACTATCAGGATTTATTCTATGCTTATCAGCCATTTCTTTTAATTCTATGTCATTAATGTTACTTAGTAATAAGAACCTGAATATGTCATTATCCCAATGTTTTTGACATTCTGAAATAAATTCAAAAGTTTCATCTTCTAAATAAATACCACCAAATTTTCCTGCATACATGCCAACTATTTTACCTTCAAGTTTCAATTGCTTTACCAATTCTTTGTCTTTAACCGAATTAAATGAAAAAGCCTCCAAATCAACACAAGCAGGTTTAACATACTCGCTTGAAATTTTCACATTATATCTTGATTGAATATACTCCTCCATTCCAGGGGCGGCGAAAATCAAATGCCAAGCTCTTTTAATCTCTAACTTCTCCAGAAAGAATAACAATTTGAACTTAAAACTATTCCTTGTCCAAGCACCATTCTCTACCATTGATTCGGCATGTGGCTCACAATTATCAATGACAAGTTTTCTACCTGTAATTATAGAAAGTACATATCCGAGAGCACCTGCAGGGGTACACCAGGCATGTATTACGTGAACATTGTTCTTAAAAATTAAATACAATAACTTAGGGAAGTATAAAATCCATGAAAGCATTGCTATTATGCCATAGGGATGGTATTTGAAGAAAACCGGTATTATTCCTTCCTTCCCAAGTTGCCTTTTAATAGAATCATATTCTGCTTCTGTCAATTTGCGGTCGCGTGCTTCGAATGTTACAAGAACAACTTTCCCTTTTGTAGTTTTTTGTATGCTTCTAACATTCGACAATGTAAACCGCTGAACCAGCGGATCGCTATAACTCCAGTGTGTTAGTGCGAGAATATTCATTGTTTACATTGACTTTATTTACCCAACAGGCGATGAAACCCATTTATTCTCATCAATACTTCCTTTGGGTTTGAGTAGTGCATATTAAATCGGGGAATATGATACAGGTATTCTCCATCTCTTAGCTTACCCACTTTCACCATTTCATTATCTACTGCAAATGCAGCTTTATAAAACCGCTTAGCAACCTTTGCAACCAACTGATTCCACCCACCAATCGGATAGGCAATATAATTTACTTGCTGGTTTATCTTATTTTCTATAACCATTTTAGACCTTTCTAGCTCTTCTTTTAATTCATCTTCTGATAAAGATGGCAAGAACTTATGAGTAAATGAATGTGATTGAAAAGATACAGTATCCTTGATCTGGTTAATCTGGTCATAATTCATCAGTGAAGCAACAGAAGCAGGGTCGTATTCTAATTCACGCTTTATAAAGCTCAAGGCTTCATTAAATTCCTCAGGATGCAAATTGATCAATAGATTCCTTATTTGGCCAGACGAGGCTGATTTGCGGGGAAGAGATGACAGTTCGAAAGTATAATCAACTTGCCTGATCTTTATTGATATTCTTTTTTTGTTTGTATTTAAAACTGCAGCGTCAATTTGCTGGGTCCAAATTGCATCTTGAGCCAATGTGTTGTTAGCTGACAAAAACATAGTTACCGGAACATTGTATTTCTTAATAATGGGCAATGCGTATGAATAAAAATCCAGGTAGCCATCATCGAACATTACCAAACAAGCTTTTTTAAGCTGCTTCGCACTACCTGATAATAACTCATCCGTATTAATAAATCTATAATAATTCGATATTTTCTTTATGATCGCTTCAAACTCATGGGGTTTTAATGGAGGCCAAAACGGGTCTCTTTCTATAGCAACCCTATGAAAAACCAAAATGGGTACTTTACCGGAAGCACGGTTAAAGAACATTAAAAGGCGCAATAAACCTATTTTAGTTAAAACTCTAAAAACTTGTTTTCTTACAGAAGTCTTATTGATTATAAGTCTAAATAATTCTGTAGGTGAATTGAAGAACGCCCTGAACAAATAGTAAATACCCAAGGGAATATTTAGATTTTTTAAATATGCAAAGGCGCCGATTTTATACATTTTTGCATAACATGCATTTCGTTCGCTGGCACTATCAAACAGACCCAATTTATCAGCATTTTTAAATAATCGCTTATTATCGGCAACCATTAAACTCACATTCTTATGCATGTTATCCGGATGAATCTTATAGAACATCAGAGGTTCTTTTACAATAAGAAAATCTGTTTTCAAAGATGCCTCAATAAGAAACATTCTATCTGCTGCATTTGACAATTCCAAGCTAAAACCACCGGTTAGCATGAACGCTGCTTTTGTAATAAAGAAATTAGATGGGCAAGTAGTTTGATCAGGAGTAAATGAGATGGTATCTAAAAAAACATTTTTATCACTTAAGTAATAATACTTGCTCGTTTTATTCAACTGTTCATCCACCTCTTGTATATAGGACAATACCATTCCATAACGAGAGTCACTGGTTACCAGCTTGTCATATTTTTTCTGCAAATATTCTCGGTGCCACAGATCATCTGAATCAAGAAATGCCAAAATATCTCCTTTTGCATTTTCAGCACCCTTGTTTCGAGCGGCCGAAACACCAGCATTAGCTTGAGTGACTATCTTAATACGGGAATCCTTTAAGAATGGCTGTATTGCTTCAACTGAGTTATCTGTAGAGCCGTCATTGACAATTATAAGCTCCCAATTCTGGTACGTTTGATCAACAACAGATTGAATTGTATGTTTAACGTGGTCGGCAGCATTATAAAGCGGAACCACCACTGATATTAAGCTCATCCTAGAATATATTACGGAAAATCAATCCTTTTTATTCATAAATTTCTCTACCCTCTTGAATATTTCCTGGAACGTAAAGCGCCGGGCATACTGTATTCGCTTATTTACTATTTCATCACTTTCACCCTCAGCTACAAACCTCCTGATATTATTTATCGTTTCATTATAATCGTTTGTCATATACAATAAATCACTCTCATTCTGATATTCGAGAAATTTACTGGCAAAAATAGGTTTGCCAAATGCCAGGTATTGCAATAACTTATGGTGTGATATGGTATTATGATACATGGTATGTTCCATTGGTGCAAGGCAGAATTTAGCTTTTGAAACATAGGCTTTAAGCTTTTTAAAATGAATAGCATTCTTATGGTAAAGATTAGGGTACCTTTTCTCAATAAAAATTCGTGTAGCAGCATCATCCATTTCACGAGGATTCAAATTCCCAATAAACAAGAATGTTGTTTCCGGGAATTCCTTTAATATCTCTTCTACAAGTTTAAAATCCACCCTTTTGTCTATATTTCCAACATAAAGCCCGTAGTTCTCAAAAGTAAGATCTTCAGGAATTGCCTGCTTCTCAACAGAAAACTCATCACTGGAAATTCCGTGAGGTATAAGCACTATTGGTGTCTTAAACTCTTTATAATACTTTATCAGTTCATTAGCTATCGAGAAAATGGCGTCGGATTTTTGGGCTAACTCAAATTCACCATACAGTTTAAAACTATACAAGTCCACACTGTGAAAGAAAGAACGTGTGGCGCCTAATAATTTAGGATTAGATAAACGGTTAGGATCAAACGCCCATAAAATAAAATCAGAAAAATTATGCTGCCTGAAATACTTTCTGAGTTTTGAAGACACCAGGTAATTATTTATCTGGTATAGCAGTTTGCTTCGAATGGGTAAAACATTATTATAATTGAGCACCATCAGGTTCTCATTATATTTGAAAGTCGTTATTTTACAACCCAGCAAATAGCTAATCTTCCATTTACCCTGTGGGTTAATAAATACAACTTTATTACGCCTTGAAAGTTCATACGCATAGTTATGCTTGGAATACCATATATCCCCCCATGCCTCGTTAGAGGTAATAGCAATATTCTTATTTATTAATAGAAACTCTTCCAATCTGTACACAATTTATAACAATTACTGGCTACACAAAGGTACTATAATAGCTGTAATCATTTTTCACTCATGCCTCTGCTTTTCAGCCACCTTTTGTTAACTTTACTGCCTTAAGGTATTTATAGAACCTAGGAATAGATGCTATTATTTATGCATTATTTTTTAATTAAATCAAAAAATGCCTGATAATAAAGAAATATACAGGCAATTAGAACCTAAGTGCCTGCCCATTTTCCATAAACCATTCTTCCTTAATTCTGTTGTTAAAGATAATTGGGATGTAATACCAATTGTGGTTGAAAACAAAATAGTGGCGTGTTTGCCTTATACAATTCAGCAAATTAAGGGATATAAGAATTTTACCCAGCCTCCAATGGCTCAGTTTTTAGGCCCCTGGATAGATGCCGGTTATTTAATAAAAGACAAGGTACGCAAGCAGAAAAAAATAATGAATGAGCTTTATGACCGCTTACCCGCCTGCTCTTCGTATTTACAAAACTGGTCCCCCGATATTGATAACTGGCTCCCATTATATTGGAAAGGCTACTCACAAACAACAAAGTATACTAACGTAATTTCAGATTTGACTGACCTGAATACTGTGTGGGAACATTTTGATTCTGATGTAAAACGCAGGATAAGAAAGTCGGAAGAAAAATTCAAGGTTCAGCCTCACGAAGATTTTGAAGTATTTTTTAATGTACTTGAGGATAGTTTTAACAGAAAAGGCGCTAAAAATCCTTTAAAATGCGAAATATTTAGCTCAATGGATGGTGCCTGTTCCCAGAATTTGTGCAGAAAAATGCTGGTTGCAAAAGATACAGCAGGAAATATTGCAGGTGGAATATATCTGATATGGGACAGCAGGTCTGTGTATTATATGGCTGGCGGATTTACCGCAGGGAACAGCGATGTAATGTGTTTGCTAATTTGGGAAGGAATTAAACTTGCTGCATCTATGAAATTACAGTTTGATTTTGAAGGATCTATGATAGAGTCAATAGAACATTTCTTCAGATCATTTGGCCCGGTGCAGAAGCCTTATTTCACAGTGTCTAAAATAAATTCCCGTAAAATAAAAATCATTGACAATATTAAATCAATACAGAAAGCTATTTTGAATAAATAGATTTTAAACGCTTACACTGCACTTGCTCTCAACCCCTCAAGTATACTCCTTGTTTCGCTGAGATAATTATTTTCTTTCCACCAGTCAACTATTTCATTTGCGGTTGCAATCCATGCATTCCTTTCTACTGCATATTTTAAAAAAGCCTTATACTGCTCACCACTTTCACCATCCATAACATGATTATGCCATAATAAGGTCAATACACCATTATGCTGCTCAGTATTCTCTATAAGGTTTTTAAATACCTTAAACTGCTCCACAGTATTAAGACCCATATAGTCAGATAATGTTTTTTCCATTACGACTAATGGCAGTTCTATAATGTTAAGGAATTTATCTTCTAAAATATCAAAAGGTTGAAATGGATAGCACATGCCATTACGGAAGCCGGCACAATCTGCATAGCCAAAAGTTGTATCATATTTAAATCCCAGTTGATTCAAATACTTCCAGGTTAAGGGTGTTTTAAATCTCAGGTAATGATTCCGGTAACTCTGTATTTCAATACCACTGGCTAACTGTAGCCTCTCTCTCTCTTCCTTTGTTTTTGAGAGATCATTATATGCAAGGTGACCACCATGAAGGCCTATTTCGCACTTATTATATTTAACTTCCTCAAATATCTCTTTAATCTCAGAAGGGCTGTAATTAAAATCCTGTTCAGGCTTAGTTAACGATAAGAAATAGAAACTCGACCTCACATTATGCGCCTTCTCCGCTTCAAGAAGTTTATTAATATGCCAGTTTGCATTAATTCTGCGTATTACTGATCTCCCACGGCTTTCCCTTCGCTGTTGCTTAAGTGACTCTATTGTAGCAGGCTTTCCTCGTAATACGCCCTTTACCCCTTCCTGCATATATACATTAAGTGATTTAATGTAGTCGTAGTATAATAGATCAACATCATGCGTTAAGCATACAGCAAACTTTTTATTATCAGGATATTTAGGTTTTAAACCATTCCTTACTAAATAAGTTGAAACCTGTGGCTGAAATACATTCCTATTTTGAGACAAATAATGCGGAAATCTGCCATACTTATCTGTCACCAAAGGATTGTATTCTTCCCTGGCTGTGTAAAGGTCCCATAACTCTCTGTCTCCTATCATTTACTCAAATTTAACTCTTTATCCAATTCTGGTAACAGGTGCCAAATATTTAGGTAAATCAGTAAACTTTGCTTCACCTAACACCAAATCAGCCTTCCACTTTTTATAAAGATCTTTCTTTTCCTGCAATGTAAACTTGAAATCAGGTATTTTAACTCCTTTCACCAACTCATTAATTTGGTCTGAATATCCATACGCTTCAATTAGTTCTGTGAAAGAAAGCGTTGACAAACCAAATTTTTTTGCATATCCCTTGCTAATCTTTAAGTTTTTATACTTGCAAAATAACTCAATAGTTTCCTTTTCAATTTCCTTTGTATTTGCATTTTGAATAACTCCATAATCAGATACTCCCCAGCTTTTAATACGGGGTGCATTTTCCTTCCTATACGAATTATTCAAAAAACCCTCTTCAATTACAGTTGATAATATTTCCTTACCTAACACCTTAGAAATAACTGAAGAAGCTATTTGAAAAGGTTTTTCTACTAATTCTTCATATTTAACAAGTATGGTTCTTTCATGACCCATAAACCGATAAAACTTTGAAGCAGAGATAAACCACGTTACAAGTGAAAATTCAGGTGAAATACCTCTTTTTAACATAGAAGAAAAGACATAAATTGGATTTCTTACCATAAAAATAAAGTACGACTTTGAAAATATATTCAAAAATTCTTCAATAGCATTTATGTTTTGTGGAGTTTTCTCAAACCATACCGAGTCCTTGTCCTTGCTTCTGTATTTAATAAATACATCACGCAAGCCTTTCAGAAATGCTTGTTGGTCTTTAGACTGCTCCAATAGTTGTAAAAACATTCCCTCATTAAACCCATACATATGAAAATTACGAGTGTTGAAGTAAGTTCTATTGAGGTATATTGAGCATGTTCCCGAGTTTTTAAAAGGATCCTTTTTAAATTTGTTAAAATCGTAAAAATTCTTATTTGCAAATAAATCCAATTCTTCGCCACAAGCCGAAAATTCTGAACTGTCAATTAGATCAGCCAGCAAAGTACTACCGGAACTTGGGGCGCTACCGATTATTGCAATCATTTGCTATTGTATAATTTACTGTAAATAAAACTCTTTGTTTCAAGAATATCATGCCAGGTAATTATCATATAATTATGGATCTTTAATTTGTATTTTCTGAAACAATAGACCAAAATACAAATTAACATGCCTGTATATGCAACATCGCTGGCTATACTTGCACCAATAATCCCCTGGACAGGAATTAAGATAAAATCGAGAATGACAGTAAATACCAAACCAGATATATTGATTAACAAAACCGCGAGGGTATCACTTTTTGCAAAAAGCAAAGTCCGAAATGGCCGCTGAATCATAAGAAACAGATTCCCTATCAGCAATATTCTTAACGGAACAATAGACTCAACGAAATTTGAACCATATAATTTCCGAATTATAAAATCAGAAAACAGATATAGCGTTCCTGCTGTAAAAATTAATGCAGTACAGTTAATTCTTGAATATTTAGCCAGCATATTTTCATCCGTTTTATCTTTTTGTTCCGAAAGATAAGGGAATAGGACGTTTGAGATAGGTATTGATATTAACCATGTGAACTGGGCAATATTAACTGCCAGGGTATAATATCCAAGCTGCTCAAGATTTTTAAAATATGTTACCAGCCACACATCCATTCTATAGTTGAGAAAGTTCACAATATTTCCAATATGGCTCACTCCAATGAATTTAAATAAAGGTCTGATATCTTCATTATAATTAAATGCAAACACAGGAGGCACTGCATACAGCTTCCAATAGATAAGAATATTGATGAGAAAAGTGATTAATTGTGTCAATAGTAGAAGAGCAAATACTGTGAGTATTGTAATCTTAAATACTCCATAATAGAAAAAACAAAATGAAACCGCAAACAAAATAAGTTTCAACAAACTAACAGCTATGGAAGATATATTGACGATTCTGAAATTCTTGTGGCCTGAGAAAATTCCGGAGAAGCACACATTTGCCAACCCTATGAAGAATGAGACAATGAAATACCCTATGAAGAATATTGTATCATACCCAACAGGAAACAGAAGCTTACCCCGAACCAGCATTACCACGCCAATTATCATTAACATCAACAAAACTGCTGAACATACTGTTATAATAGTAACGCCAATAAGCTTCCCCTCGGCAATTCTTTTTGAAGAAACAAAATATACTAAGCCCGTATTTACATTAATGCCTAAAATAAGAACAAAGAAATCGATATTAGCCTGGAAAATGGAATACACTCCCCTGCCTTCGGGGCCCATAATACGGGTCATAAATACGCCGGCTATAATTCCGAATAAAAGGTTCGGGAATTGTGCCAGAAAGGAATAAAAAATATTACGGTTGAGTGACATTATTACTAAGTAATCATATTAAAATAAATATTACACTCTCCTTCCCTCACTGTTTCCGATCTTAGCCATTTCACGGAGTTTATATAAGCAACACACTCCTTATTCCCCGCATAAAAATAAGCTATCCTAATATTTCTTGGATTCTCTATAAGCCCCAATTCTATATTGTTTATTACTTGCCTCAATGTATTTACCCCAAATGGATTAAACAGGTAATATACAGTTATTTCAGGTAATTTATATTCCAACACATCTCCGTGATAGATTACAATCTCATCCGTTGCCTTCTTTTTCTTGAAAGTTTTCAAGTTGTTTAAGGCTATTTTATATAAAGAGCTTCTGAGTTCTATGCCGATTATACTTTTAAATCCTCTGTAACTAGCATAAAAGAGGGTCCTTCCCTTACCGCAACCGAAGTCACAAAAAACATCTTTTTCATGAACGGGAAGATGATCAAAAATGGTAATAAGCCATTTATAATGGACCGACTGATATTGTGTTCCATCATTATACTTACTTGCGTCCTCCTTTAAGTCATTAATACCCATGGTATCAATACCAAGGACTTGGTCAAATCGTTTGTCTGAAAAATAATATGGTAAATGCCTGGATTGAAATCGTAGTTTCCATACCACAGCATTGTAGATACCTACAAGTATTTTCTTCATTTACTATAGAATGCTTTCAAAAGTAGCATTTTTACTTTTCAGATCTTTACCGGCTGAGTATAATTAAACTGATAAAAAATCATACTTTTGCAGTAATTAATAAACAATTGTTTCATGTATAAAAAATTTACCCTTTGCGCGCTTGTTATTGCCCTTATTTCATTTAATGCATGCAAACCGGCTAAACCGGCGGATGATGACGATAACGATCCTGCACCCGGCATGATACGACTAGACCTTTCTTTGCATAAAACATTGAACGGAAAGGATGCTACAACCGGCCTTCCTATAACTATTGATGTGCCAGATACTACACACAGGGTTTATGGCATAGAAATGCTTCCTACAGGCGAACTGCATGTATTTGTAGGCAAAGGCTTTAACCTTACTATTAATGTTGCTGATGAAACAATGGAGAAAAAGAAAAGCGATATTGCAGGTGACGATGTAGATAAATTCCAGAGCTGGGTAACACAAGACAGCAATGCCATTGTATATAAAACCCAAATGGCACAAGAAGAATTCCACTTTTACGCTATTATTAAGAAAGGTGGACATACATACTATGTGAAGGAACAACGCCAGGGCAATGATGGTAATGTATTTTACTACAACCAGGCAAATGTTCAGTTAATGCTGCAAGCAGCAAAGACAATCACTCCTTTGCCAACGAAGAATCCTGCTTAATAAAAGGAAAATTACTTTTTATCTATAACCTTAGGGGCTTTGATGTAATCAGAGTCCCTTTTTGGTGCATTTTTTAATGCTTCCTGCTGAGTGATCTCTTGTTTTACAATATCATCCCTCATAACATTATGAGAGACATCGGTAAGGTATATCAATGGTTCAACAGAAGTAGTATCTAATTCGTTGAGTTTTTCAATAAAGGCAACTACACGGTTAAGGTCCTTTACAATTTCATCGCGAGATGCATCGTCAAATTCCAAACGTGAGAGTTCGGCAAGCTTATCTACTGTTTTTGAATCTATCTTCATACCAACAAAAATAGGCTTTTAACTTAAACGGTCAGATATGGGTACCTTTTTTTATTCTCTTGCTTTATAGCGGCTATCATCACTTCTCTTAACTCCTCTAAGTTTTGTTTTAACCCAGCAGAAATAAAGACACATGGTGCGTGGCTCTTGGCTATATAAGAATTCTTAAAGTCTTCGAGTGTAAATGGTATTTCCTTTCCATCCTGGTCATATTGGCGGTACAGGTCCATTTTATTAAACACCAGTATAGCTGGTTTATCAATAGCCTTTAGTTCGGTAAGGGTTTGATTAACCACTTTAATATGGTCTTCGAAAGCAGGGTGAGACACATCTACCACGTGCAATAAAATATCAGCTTCCCTAACCTCATCAAGTGTTGATTTAAAAGATTCGATAAGAAATGTAGGTAGTTTACGAATGAACCCTACAGTATCGGAAAGCAAGAAGGTAGTATTTTCGAATGTTACTTTTCTAACAGTAGTATCAAGGGTTGCAAACAAAGCATTTTCAGCAAAAACAGTTGAATGACTTAGCAAGTTCATCAAAGTAGATTTACCTGTATTGGTATACCCAACCAATGCTACACGTATTAACCGCCCTCTGCTCTTACGCTGGGTGGTCATTTGTCTGTCAATATCAACTAATCTATCACTTAATAATGCTATACGCTTACGTATACGCCTTCTATCTGTTTCTATTTCCGATTCACCCGGACCACGCATACCTATACCACCTCGTTGCTTTTCTAAGTGAGTCCACATACCGGTTAAGCGTGGTAATAAGTATTCATATTGTGCAAGCTCTACCTGTGTCTTAGCATAGGCCGTTTGCGCCCTGTCGGCAAAAATATCGAGAATCAAGCCGGTACGATCCATAACCTTGCACTTAAATTCCTTTTCAAGGTTACGTTGCTGTGATGGCGATAATTCATCATCGAATATCACCATATTAATATCCTTAGCAGCTTCTATAAATGCTTTTATCTCCTGTACCTTTCCACTACCAATAAGAGTAGCAGCATCAATGTGATTAAGGTTTTGGGTAAATATTTTAACAGGTATTGCACCCGCAGTGGAACATAGAAATGCTAGTTCATTAATGTATTCGGTAAGTTGTTCTTTCTTTTGCTCTCTATGGCAAACACCTACCAGAATGGCCTTTTCTTTATTCCTAATCCTATCAATCATGCTTTAAAGCAATAATTAAAACCATGACCTCATTGCAGGAATGCCTGGCATGTGGAATGGCCAAGGGATAGACATAAATATTATTAGCAATGCTATCAAGAAGAAAATGAATGACTTACGAAACTTGGACTCATCAGTTGCTGCCTTTTTGCTGCTGATGCGGCCAATTGTAATAAGCGCAATGGCAATTATCATCATCACGGAGTGTTCCATGGTAAAGAAACGTACCTCAGGCGTTTTCAACGCCTCTCCGTTAAATTGTACCAATGGGCTAACAAAATACAACAACAAGCCAACCAATAACTGGGTATGGGCCGATATCATAAGGAAGAGGCTTATCTTATTATCTGAAGGAGCATAGGCCCTTTTTGACATTAAACCTGATAATGATTTAATTATAGCTGTTAACAATAGTATAAGTACTACCCAGCGAAGTAATGAGTGAATTGGAGTTAATGCACCGTACATGGTAAAAGATTTAAGTAACAAAATTAGCAAAATTGATATAGCCTTGTTTACTTTGCCACCAAAAACGCTTATTCCACCCTATGAGAAAACTGATTTTTACCTTAAGCCTACTTGTATTGTGCATAACCCTCACAAAGGCACAAGGGACATTCCCCATAAATGGAACGCATGATGTGCGCCATAACTACTACGCATTTACCCATGCGCATATTTACCAGGATTACCAAACCATATTAGACGATGCCACTTTGTTAGTAAAAGATGGAGAGATTGTAGATATAGGCACAAATGTTACACTGCCTGCGGGAACAGTAATTATAGATTGTAAGAACAGAATCATATATCCGTCGTTTATTGATCTATATACCAGTTATGGAATGCCGGTTATTCCACCCGATAAAAGGCCACATAAAAATGGTGCCACACAAATGAAAAGCTCTATACAGGGCGCATACGACTGGAACCAAGCAGTAAACCCGCAAACAGATGCAGTAGAATCATTCCACGTTAATTCAATGGATGCTTCACAATACCGTAATCTGGGTTTTGGTATTACACTGTCATCATATCACGATGGCATTGTGCAGGGTACTTCTGCCTTGGTTACCCTGGCAGATACAACGGACAATGAAGCTGTATTACAAGCTAAAGCAGCTGCAAGCTATTCTTTCTGGAAGGGACCATCATCTACACAGGATTATCCAAGTTCATTAATGGGTGCCATTGCCCTAATAAGACAAACCTACCTTGATGCTGAATGGTACAAAAATGCTAAGCATAAAACTGAGTACAATATAGGACTAGAAGCATTCAATAATATTCAAAGCCTTCCGCAGATATTCTCGGTACAAGACAAGATATACGCATTGAGGGCCGATAAGATTGCAAGGGAATTCAATGTTAAATACATTATAAGAGGCTCAGGTGATGAGTTTGAATTGTTAGATGCAATCAAGAGTACAGGCAAGCAATTCATTATACCCGTTAATTTTTCTGACAGGCCCAATGTGCAGGACCCTTATGATGCAATAATGATAAATTATTCAAACTTGCTGCAATGGGAACTTTCTCCGCTTAACCCGGGAGCATTGGAAAAAGCGGGCATCACTTTTGCACTTACAACTGATGGATTAAAAGACAAATCTGCTTTTTGGGCAAACCTTAGAAAAGCTATTAAGTATGGCCTTTCAGCAAAAGAGGCATTGAAAGCATTGACCTATACCCCTGCCGAAATGATGAATATGCAGGATAAAGTCGGCTCCTTGAAAAAAGGAATGATGGCTAATTTCATTATTACATCCGGCGATATTTTTAAGCAACCCGCTACTATTTATTCCAACTGGATAAAAGGAAATCCTTACCAGGTAAACGATACCACAAATATTGACCTGAAAGGCAATTACACATTAACTGTTGGAAATGGAGAAACTTACACATTACAAGTTCGTGGAGAAACTAATACGCTTTCAGCAGCAATAACCGATGGCTCAAAGCATAGCCCTGCATACATCCATCTTTCAAACCCTATGATAACCGTTTCATTCAGGTCATCGAGCGATAGCCTTTACCCAATACAATTGAGTGGTGTTTTATCAAACGATCACAAATCATTCAGCGGTACGGGAGTAATGCACGGTACCCAACATATAACATGGCAAGCAGTTTTTGCAAGCGCTGCTCCCATCGATTCAGTCCGTGATATATTTTACCCAATACCATCACTTAGCGAAGTGCGATATCCTTTCCAGGCTTATGGCAGAACAAAAACTGAAGAAGATTCCGTACAAAAAGTATGCAAAGAATTTGTAATAAAGAATGCAACGGTTTGGACGGGGGAAAGCGACACTGCCCTTACTGCAACCGATGTATATGTTAAGGATGGAAAAATAGAAGCTATTGGTAAAAACCTTTCTGTACCTAAAGATGCAACTGTAATTGACGGAACGGGTAAATATGTTACCGCAGGTATAATTGACGAGCACTCGCACATTGCCATAATGGGCGGAGTGAATGAAGGAACCGGCGCATGCAGTTCAGAAGTGCGAATTGGTGATGTTATAAACTCAGAAGATATTAGTATTTACAGAAGCCTTGCAGGTGGAGTAACTGCCTGCCAGTTATTACATGGTTCGGCTAACCCAATTGGCGGACAAAGCGGAATAATAAAATTGCGATGGGGAATGATACCAGAGCAATTGAAAATACAATATGCTGTTCCGTTTATAAAGTTTGCGCTGGGAGAAAATGTGAAGCAATCGAACTGGGGCGAAGATTTTACGGTTCGCTACCCTCAATCACGTATGGGTGTTGAACAATTCTACTACGACCGCTTTACCAAAGCAAAAGAATACGAAGCTACATGGAACGCATACAAGAAATTATCTGATAAAGAAAAAGGCAGTGTTGATGCTCCGCGCAGGGATTTACAAATGGACGCACTTGTTGAGATTCTTAACGGGCAAAGATTCATTACCTGCCATTCTTATGTGCAATCGGAAATAAATATGCTAATGCATGTTGCTGATTCCATGCACTTCCACATGAACACCTTTACCCATGGATTGGAAGCATATAAGTTAGCTGACAAATTAGCCGTAGAGCATATTGGGGTATCAACCTTTGCTGACTGGTGGGCATACAAAATGGAAGTAATGGAAGCCATTCCTTTTAATGCGGCTATTACTACCAAGATGGGAATTGTTACCGCGATCAATTCCGATGACGATGAAATGCAACGCCGCCTGAACCAGGAAGCAGGTAAAACAGTCAAGTACGGTGGACTAACCGAACAACAGGCATGGCGCACTGTTACACTTAATCCTGCTAAACTACTGCACTTAGATGCACACACGGGCAGTTTAAAAGTGGGCAAAGATGCTGATATTGTTCTATGGTCGGCTAACCCGCTTTCTATTTATGCAATGGCAGAAAAAACCTTTGTAGATGGTATTTGCGAATTCGACAGGCAAGATGATATAAGACTAAGAAAGGAGATTGCCGAAACACGTGCAGATATTATCAACCACATTTTACTGGAAGCAACGGGCAAGGCCGTTATAAAGAAGAATTCTAAACTTATTATCAAATAGATCATGAAAAAACTAATTTTTCTCTATTCACTGTTCACTATTCACTATTCACTTTGTTTTGCCCAGCAGCCCATACCTGCCAAACCAGAGAGTAAGAGCATTTTGCTAATTAACGGCACCGTGCATATTGGTAATGGAAATGTAATTCAGAAAGGTTTTATTGGGATAAAAAATGGCAAGATAACTGAAGTGGGAGATGCAACTTCAGCTAAAGCCAGCAATGAATATGATACTACCATTGATTGTAATAACAAACAAATTTATCCAGGTTTAATTGGTGTAGATTGTACTCTTGGCCTTGTAGAAACCGAATCGGTAAGGGCACAGATTGATGTTGAAGATGTGGGTGAGTTTAATCCTGAATTGCGTTCCTTGGTTGCTTATAATACCGATTCAAAGATCACTCCCGTAGTAAGGATGAATGGAGTATTAACTGCACAGATAACCCCAAGAGGTGGAATCATTTCAGGCACATCATCGGTAATGAGCCTTGACGGTTGGAACTGGGAAGATGCAGCATATAAAATGGACGATGGCATACAACTCAACTGGCCAACTTTATATAGAAGGATTCGTATTAACGAAGATGAACTGGGAGGATATGTAGAGAATAAGAACTACGAGAAAGAAGTCCAGTTTTTGCAGAAATTTCTATCTGATGCGCAAGCCTATTCTCAAATAAAAAAGCACAATGAGGTAAATGTGAAAATGGAGGCTATGCGTGGCATATTCGATGGCAGCAAAACATTATTCATCCATGCTGACTTTGCAAAAGAGATACTAGCAGCCATTACAGAAGTGAAAGGGCTTTCCATACCTAAAATAGTATTGGTAGGCGGCACCGATTCTTGGATGCTGACAGACTTTTTGAAACAAAACAATATACCAGTTGTAATTAAAAGGCTGCACAGCCAACCTACTATGCCTGACGGAGATGTAGATGCCACCTATAAACTACCATATCAATTGCAAAAAGCAGGTATTCTATTTTGCCTTGATAACTCAGGTGAAATGGAACAGAACGAAACCCGCAACCTGCCTTTCCTTGCCGGGACTGCAGTAACCTATGGGTTAACCCAGGAACAAGCCATACAGGCCATTACTTATAATGCTGCTAAAATATTGGGCCTAGATGCACAAACAGGAACTTTGGAACAAGGTAAAGATGCTACACTTATCATATCAGATGGTGATGCATTAGATATGAGAACCAATAACATTATCTGGGCTTTTATAAAAGGGCGCAGCATACAATTAACCAGTGTGCAGACTGCCCTTTATAACAAATACAAAGATAAGTACGGGTTGAAATAGATTACCATTTCAATTGGTAAAAACTCCCTGAAATAGTCGCTGTACCTGGATTTCCATTACCATTTAGCCCTTTAGCAGAATAGGCATTGAAATTAAAACTCCCTGAAATAGTTGATGTTGAACTATTATAGTAGGTCACATTAAGTGTACCTATATGAGTAGAATCAGTATTAAATACTGCTGATACGTGTGCATCCCCACCATAGTATGAAGCATTACCATCTGTTGAATAATTCAAATTATAGGTACCTGTGCCCGTTATATTGGTAATGATTGTTATTCCCTGGCTATAATAAGTTGAGCCAGAGCCACTGGTATATTTACCTGTAATAGTAAATATCCCGCTATTATTTTGTACTGAAGGAGTATAAGAATCATTACTGGTACCCATCCAATAAGCATTTACATATGCCTGAAATGGTGGTATGGATGGAGTTGATGGGTTAGATGAAGTTTTTTTACAGGAACTTCCAAAAAAAACTACAAAACCAATAAAAAAAACTAAAATAAGTCTAATGCATCCCTTCACAGTGGTTAGTAATATTTAGCTAATTTAATAAAATTATCTCATGAATAATACTTCCACTCGCTGTTTTACCGCTTTAGAACAGGCAAATAGGTATTTTCATTACTTTTGCAGCCTTACGAAAAGAAAATTGTGAGTACTTCCGGAACATTTATACACCCTACCGCAGTTGTTGATAATGGCTGCAAATTAGGCGAAGGCACTAAAATATGGCACTTCTGCCATATTATGCCCGATTGTGTAATAGGCCAAAACTGCAACATTGGGCAGAATGTGGTGGTATCTCCGGGAGTAGTATTGGGCAATAATGTTAAGGTTCAGAACAATGTATCTATTTATACCGGTGTAACCTGCGAGGATGATGTTTTCCTTGGGCCATCGATGGTATTTACCAATGTTACCAATCCGCGTAGTGCCATTAACCGGCGCGGGCAATATGCCAAAACGGTTGTAAAGAAAGGTGCTACCATTGGTGCTAATGCCACTATAGTATGCGGACACGATATAGGGGAATATGCTTTTATCGGGGCAGGATCGGTGGTTACTAAAACTATCAAGCCTTATGCCCTTGTGGTGGGTAACCCTGCCAAACAAATTGGCTGGATGAGCGAATATGGCCATAAACTGGCATTTAATGATAAGGGTATTGCAATATGCCCTGAAAGCAAGGAGACATATATATTGGAAAACGGGAATGTGCGTAAAGCGGAAGCATAAATGAGTAATAAGATAAAATTTGGCATTGTAGGTTGCGGGCATATTGGTAAACGCCATGCAGAGATGGTGAGCCGTAACCCCGATACTGAACTTATTGCATTGTGCGATGTATTACCTAAAGATAAGCTGGGACTGGAAAACTATACATTGCCTTTCTATAACTCAATAGAGGATTTGCTTGCAGCTC
This sequence comes from Bacteroidia bacterium, assembly GCA_035485295.1. Taxonomy (GTDB): domain Bacteria; phylum Bacteroidota; class Bacteroidia; order JABEUT01; family JABEUT01; genus JABEUT01. The sequence goes on along the minus strand of DATHOD010000006.1, from coordinate 4,261 downwards.
ATAATGATATTGATGTGATAAGCGTTTGCACTCCCAACGGTTTACATGCCGCACATTCCATTAAAGCCCTGGAAGCAAAGAAGCATGTGGTGTGTGAGAAGCCTATGGCTTTGAAAAAATCAGACTGCGAAGAGATATTACATAAGGCACTACAGGCCAACAGGCAGGTTTTTTGTGTAATGCAAAACCGTTACTCCCCTCCTGCCGAATGGTTAAAGGAAATGGTAGAATCGAAGAAGTTGGGAGAAATATATATGGTTCAGCTTAACTGTTACTGGAACCGTGATGAGAGATATTACAAAGCCGGAACATGGAAGGGCAAAAAAGAAATGGATGGCGGAGTATTGTTTACACAGTTTTCTCACTTTATAGATATGATGTATTGGCTATTTGGTGATATTAAAGACTTACAAGCTCACTTCTACAATTTCAGCCATAAAAAGAATACAGAATTTGACGACAGCGGAGTAGTGAATTTCCAGTTTGCAAAACAGGGAATGGGCTGCATAAACTTCTCTACCTCAGTGTGGGATGTGAACTTTGAAAGCAGCCTGACTATTATTGGTGAAAAAGGCACTATTAAAGCCGGAGGCCAGTATATGGACAAAATAGAATATTGCCATATAAAAGACTACAAAATGCCTGAGCTTGCTCCTACTAATCCTGCAAACGATTATGGGACATACAAGGGTTCAGCGGCAAACCACCATTACATTATTGAGAACGTTGTAAAGACATTGAGGGGGAATTCAAGTGTTACAACAAGCGCCATGGAGGGAATGAAAGTGGTAGAAATTATTGAACGTATTTATGCATCTAATAGCAATCAGAAATAAATCATGGATAAAGAGATTCTTCAGAAAAAAGCCAAAGTTGCCTTGATAGGTTTAGGATATGTTGGCTTGCCTATAGCACTGGCTTTTGCAAAGAAGGTATCAGTTATAGGATTTGATATCAATGCAAAGCGTGTGGATATGATGAAAAACGGAATTGACCCTAGCGGTGAATTACCTGAGAACGAATTTAAGGGATGTGATATTGAGTTCACCGATTCTTTAGAAGTCTTGAAAAAAGCATCCTTCTATATAGTTGCCGTTCCCACACCAGTTGATAATTCAAACCAGCCTGACCTTACACCAGTATTGAAGGCTAGTGAAAGCATTGGCAAAGTGTTAAAGAAAGGAGACTATGTAGTTTATGAATCTACTGTATATCCGGGTTGTACCGAAGACGATTGTATACCTATACTTGAAAAGTTCTCTGGCCTTAAAATGGGTAAGGACTTCAAAGTAGGCTACTCACCTGAACGTATCAATCCGGGCGATAAGCAACATACCATTACCAAGATATTGAAGATAGTATCAGGCTGCGATAAAGAAGCATTAGACACTATTGCGAATGTATACTCTATAATTGTTGAACCGGGTGTTCACAGGGCATCATCTATAAAAGTGGCTGAGGCAGCTAAAATTATTGAGAACACACAGCGTGACGTGAACATTGCATTGATGAATGAACTTTCAATAATCTTTAACAGATTAGGCATTAACACTTACGATGTGCTTGAAGCGGCTGGAACCAAATGGAATTTCTTGAAATTTTCTCCCGGACTTGTAGGCGGCCACTGTATTGGTGTTGATCCTTATTATCTTATTCACAAAGCAGAAGCATTAGGTTATCATACCCATGTAATTAATTCGGGTAGGTATGTAAATGACTCGATGGGATTTTATGTTGCAAAAAATGCAGTGAAGAAAATTATAGCTACAGGAAAAGACATATCGAAAGCAAAGGTTTTGGTAATGGGTGCTACATTTAAAGAAGATGTAATGGACATACGTAACTCTCGCATAGCAGATGTGGTAAAGGAATTGAAATCATTCTCATTAACTGTAGATGTTACCGACCCATTAGCTGATTCAGAGGAATTGCACGAAGAATACGGCTTTGAATTAGTGAAAGAAGTAGGCAAGGATTACGATGCAGTTATTATAGCAGTTAACCATAAGCAATACATGAGCCTTACTGAAGATTACTTTGCATCTATCCTTTCACCTAAGGGTGTAGTGGTTGATGTGAAAGGAATTTACCGCAATAAGATTCACAAGTTTACCTACTGGAGCCTATAAAAACACCACATGAAACGCAGTTTTAAAACCATATTAGTTACCGGAGGTGCAGGGTTTATCGGCTCTCATGTTGTTAGGAGGTTAGTAAATACTTATCCTAACAGCAAAATCGTAAACCTTGATAAACTTACCTATGCGGGTAATCTTGAGAACCTTACTGATATTGAGAAGAAGCCTAACTATGTATTCGAGAAAGGAGATATAAAAGATGCTAGTTTGATCGACAAATTGTTTTCTAAATATTCATTCGATGCTGTGGTTCACTTAGCTGCTGAATCGCATGTTGACCGTTCTATTTCAAACCCAACAGAGTTTGCCATTACCAATGTAATTGGAACTATAACATTGTTGAACGCAGCAAAAAAGGCTTGGGCAAATAATCTGGATGGAAAGCTTTTCTACCATATTTCTACTGATGAAGTGTACGGCTCATTAGGAGAAACAGGATTCTTTACCGAAGAAACCGCTTACGACCCACGTAGCCCCTACTCTGCTTCCAAAGCCAGCTCCGATCATTTTGTTTCAGCATATTATCACACATACAAAATGCCCGTGGTAATATCGAACTGCTCTAACAACTACGGCTCACATCATTTTCCTGAAAAGTTAATTCCACTAGCCATACATAATATTAAGAACAGTAAACCTGTTCCGGTTTATGGCAAAGGTGAAAACGTTCGCGACTGGCTTTTTGTGGAAGATCATGCCTCAGCTATTGACCAGATAGTGCACGAAGGAAAAATTGGAGAAACCTATAACATTGGCGGACATAACGAATGGAAGAATATTGACCTCATCCATTTGCTTTGCAAGATAATGGATAAGAAATTAAACCGCCCAGCAGGCACCTCTGAAAAGCTTATAACTTTCGTAAAAGACCGTGCAGGGCATGACTTACGCTACGCCATAAATTCAACCAAAATACAAAGAGAGTTGGGCTGGAAGCCTTCACTGCAATTTGAAGAAGGCCTGGAGAAAACTGTAGACTGGTACCTTGCTAATGACAAATGGCTGCATGACGTTACCTCTGGCGATTACCAGAGGTACTACGAAAAGCAATACATACAGAGGTAGAAAGAATTTACTCTTCCGTAATAACAATCTTGTTTATTACGTCTCCTTGTTTTATTTGATCTATCACATCAAGGCCTTCAACAACCTTTCCAAAACAAGTATGCTTTCTGTCAAGATGTTTTGTGTTTGTACGGCTATGACAAATGAAGAATTGTGAACCACCTGTATTAGGCCCTGCATGCGCCATGCTAAGTACTCCCCTATCATGGTATTGATTATCGCCTGAAGTCTCGCAACGGATTTGGTATCCTGGTCCACCAGTTCCTGTGCCTAATGGGCAACCACCTTGTATTACAAAATCAGGTATCACCCTGTGGAATTTAAGACCATCGTAAAAACCTGACTTTGCAAGCTTCACAAAATTCTCTACTGTTCCCGGTGCATCCTTTTCGTAGAATTCTACTTTCATGGTGCCCTTTTCTGTTTGAATCTCTGCCTTTTTCATGTATTTTGTTTATTTAATTATTGTATTCTTATTTATTACAAACAACCCATTCTGCCGCCATCCACAGGCAGGTTAGTACCATTCACATACCCAGCTTCTGGCGATGCCAGGAAAGCAACTGCATAGGCAATCTCCTCAGGTTTGGCAAAACGGGCAGCGGGTATTTTACTTATCATATCTGCTTCAACAAGTTCAGCACTCTTGCCCGTCTTGCTTGCAGTACGTTCTATAATATCAGTAATGCGGCCTGTTTCAGTAGCACCCGGCAAGACATTGTTTACCGTTATTCCAAATGGCCCTAGCTCAAACGACATAGTCTTTGACCAGTTAGCCACCGCTGCACGAATTGTATTCGATACTCCCAATCCTTTAATGGGTTCTTTAACTGAAGTAGAAATTATGTTTATAATGCGACCATAATTATTCTTCTTCATTCCCGGAATAAGAGCCTGGGTAAGAATATGGTTGCAAATTAAATGCCTTTGGAATGTGGTCAGAAACTCTTCTGTCTTAGCCTTGGTAATTTCTCCACCTGCAGGCCCACCCGTATTATTTACTAGAATATGGAACTCATTTCCACCAGCTAAGTATTTCTCAACGTTTGCTTTTAACT
>DATHOD010000005.1:0-24157 GCA_035485295.1 Bacteroidia bacterium | reverse complement strand
GTTCGCTAACCCTGCATCTGTCATTACACCAAAGAAAAAGGTAGGATCTACAGTGACTTTATCATCTTCATGAAATATAAAGTCACCAAAAAACCAGGTATAGCCTATACCTATTCCTACCGTTGGGCTCACTACAAGATTGCCTTTAGCTAATTCTGTACTGCTAAATGAGATGGGAATGCTAAACGATCCTAAAAGCTTCGCCTTATATGGCGTATTGTAATATAAGGTGTCTGGCCATTTCTTAATACTATCAGGAATTCTTCTTATGCCCAGAGAATCAGGAAAGGTGTATTTTCTGTCAATTAGAAATTTCGTAATTGGGTTAATTGTATCCTGGCCAATGGCAATTGAAGAAACAAAAACGAAGAGGATTAGTATTTTTTTCATAATAAATTAAGAATTTGCTATTTATTGTAATTAACTGTTCGCACTTAACTGCGAATTTAAATGCACTTAAAAAGGGCTTTTAATTTTTTCGGTATTCGTGAAGCTTATAAGTCTGAAATACAGTAAAAGGCTAGTTGAATAAATTAAATTGTGAGTTAAATAGCGCAATACTATATATTGATAATGGTTTCTTTAACCAATAAATGCATAACCCAACCATAAGGAAAAATATGTTAGTCGAATACATTTATTGAAAGTACTGTGAGAGAATAAGTTTGTATATAAATTATACAACATGAAAGATTTGCAGGCTAAATATGAGAATGGACAAAGGGTATCACCTAGTTTACCTGAAAATGTTAAAAACTACTTGATTGATATTGATGGAACGATATGCGAGGACATACCTAATGAGGAGCCTGAACGAATGGTTACAGCTAAGATGTTGCCTTATGCTTTAAATAAAGTAAACAAATGGTATGATGAGGGGCATATTATAACCTTCTTCACATCACGTACTGAAGCACATAGGCAGATTACCGAGGATTGGCTGAAAAGAAATGGATTTAAATATCACAGCCTGCTTGTGGGTAAACCACGTGGCGGTAATTATTACTGGCTTGATAATGCACCCATAAAAGTTATAGAAATAGCTGACGCTTGGGGAGCGCATATACGCGAATAATATGCCCGAAGGACCTTCAATAGTAATATTAAAAGAGAAAGTACAGGACTTTACTGGGAAACGTGTAATTGCGGTTTCCGGTAACAGTAAGGCTGATAAGGCTCGTCTATTAAGTGAAAAGGTTATTTCTGTTAAAAGCTGGGGTAAGCACTTCCTTTTGTGTTTTAAAGGGTTCACGTTGAAGGTGCATTTATTAATGTTTGGTTCTTACCTTATTAATGAAAGAAAAGCGCAGGCAGCCAGGTTAAGTATAACTTTTGATAATGGTGAATTGAATCTATATTCTTGCTCAGTTAAAATACTTGAAGGGGATATAGATAATTATTATGATTGGAGCGTTGATGTTATGAATGATGCATGGGTGCCGGTTAAAGCAAGAAAGAAGCTAGAAGCAGTACCTAATATGTTAATTTGCGATGCCCTTCTTGATAAGGATATTTTTGCGGGGGTTGGAAACATAATAAAAAATGAAGTGTTGTATCGGGTTTATGTTCATCCGGAATCGAAGGTAGGTAAGATACCAGCGAATAAACTTAAGGAGATTATTAAAGAAGCCAGGAACTATAGCTTTGAATTCCTGGAATGGAAGAGGCAATATGAGCTAAGAAAACACTGGCTTGCGCATACAAAGAAAATATGCTTGAGATGCAACCTCCCAATTATTCGGAAAGTTACAGGAGCAAAAAGGAGAAGAAGTTTCTTCTGCTTAAATTGCCAAGAGCTTTATAAATAGCAATTCGCATAAAAAATCCCCGTAATATTTAAACTACGGGGGAATAATTTATAATAAAGAAAAAGTATTAATTATGCACTTTTTCTTTAACTGTTGCAAGGTCTCTAAGTTTCTTAACTGAATCGTGATCAGCTTTTATTGAAATTCTCTGCTCGTTTATTAACGACTTAAGTTTAGGCGTTAAAGTACTTAAGTCATTTTTTATTGTGTCAGTATATGTATGTACTGCGGCATCCTCACCCGTTTCGCATGAGCTTAATATTGCATGGCGATCTTTATTAGAAATAGCAGCCTTTACATCCATCCAAACCCTAAAGAATTTACCTGTGTTTTTTGTGTCTTCTGTGGGCTTCCCGCCTAAGTGCCTTATTTCCGTTGCAAGTTCATCTTTGCATTTCTGACTTGTAGCAATATACCTTGAGAATAGCCTTTTCAGGTCTTGTTCTTCTGTTTCCTTCGAAGCCGTTTGGTAACCTTCAATCCTATCGTTATTTATCTCGACAAGTTTGTTTAAAATTTCGATTGTTTTTTCTTCTTTCATTTTATGATTTTATTGTTTATTTACTGAACAATATAAACTGAAATGGATTGAATGATTGAGTATAATCGGTGAACTGAGGAAAACTAACGATTAAATTTTAATGGATATTTATCCTGCTAATTACTTTAAATACGCGTTGAATTTATCCCGCTCTTTTTGAAATTTGCTTCTAGGTGGCTCATTATTTAGTTTATTCATTCTATTATACGCCCTTTTAAGTGAAGCCGGTAAATCTCCTTTATAGGCTATTTTAAAATATGAATAACCATTATATGGAATTTCATCTTCTGGTGTATTAAATTTAACTCTGTTCTTTATTGGGGTGTTATTAAAATATTTGTTAAACGCTTCCATACGTGATTTTTTCAACTGATTGTATTTTATGTTGATATACGTTTCTCCCAGCAGGTATATGCATTTATCCTGAACTGTATACAATAAGTGTTTGCCGACCATTTTATTAAGGTACTTTATAAATAGTGTGTCTTTTATCGACATCCTTTCAATTGCTATAGAGTCTTTTTTTGTCATTGGAGCATGCCTTGTGTTGTATTTAGATAGATAATATTTCTTTTTAGCTTCAAAAAGCAGAATGAGTTCTTTTTCTTTCTGCTCATAAGTGATAGGATAAACCGAGAGAGATATATTTGGGTCGGTAGCCATTAAAGCCGACATCTTGCTTAAGAAGGACTCTTGTTCGGTCGACAATGAGGTTTGTCTCATACCCCAGTTAATAGTTAATGAATTTTCAATTTCATTTTCTGTATTCTTTACTTCAATTCTGTATGGTGTGGTGGCAGGTTTAACAAATAAATTTTTAATAATATTATGAATAACATCGCCATAATGGAAATTTGGTTTTTTAATGTTGCCAGTTATTGGTATTTGATAATCCATTACATTCCCCCTGTCCTTCAAAAAGAACATGATGAACCGCATTGGAAGCCATTTGTTGCTTTTATTCTTTATACGGCTGCTAACCCTCGGGTCTATTACCAATAAATGATTATTGCTGTGTATTACGCCATTTCTCACATTCCATGAACCATTTAATTCTAATGTGCCACGGTTGAACGGGAATGATGTATATGTGATTAAATAGGGATTAAATTGGGTAATAGGTATATTTTTAAGAGAATAGTATAAATCAAAATCTGAGCTATCCTTAGGATTAATACTTAAATATATGGATGAGGTACCATAAGGTTTTATACCCGACTTGAAGAAGAAGTTTACTCTTGATTTATTTTTTCGAATGGAATCGGCTGTAAGAGTAATGGGCGATGCATCCATTGAAAATTTTTCATTTATAGAATAATCAACGTATTTGAAGTTGCCATTATATATGGCCAGGCGGTTGACCTTATAATTGCTTTTAAAAAAATTACTTGCAATAGTCCTGATATATCCGCCAATAACAAGTATCAGGTTAAACCGTTCAGGATTATTCTGAACCGAAGCAACAACATTTCCTTTTTCTCCAAACATCATTTCTGCATTATTCAAATAATCATATTTTTCGAATTTAAAATAGGGGTTCTTTAATGATATAGAGTCGAGCAAATATTCGTTATGCAGTGGATTAACGGCATTTACGTGCAAAGCAAATCTATCGAAAGACGCAAAGTCCTTATGGGCTGTCTCACCAAAATGAAAGTCATTTATAAATACACTTCCCTTTGCATTAAGGTTCTCAGCATCCCTAAAACTTCCACTTACTTTAAGATCTGCATCAAGATTAGCCCGGAAGCTTCCATAATTGGCCATCATTTTAAAATACTGTTCTAAAAACTTTAATTCCAGCTTATTAATTAATGCGTTCATTCTGTAATTCATGCTCTTTAAATCTATAGCAATGTTGCCACTAATGCTTCCACCACCATTGCCCGATAATAAAGACACTTTTGCTGCCAATGTATCCATTAGCCATCCAATGCCAGGGCTTTCAATATATATATGTATTCCGGAATAGTTGATTGGAATAGTGGTTTCCCGATACCTTAATATACCGTCGTTTATTTTTATGTTAAGTATTCTTACGTGAAATGAAGAAGGTATGGTGTCTTTAGGCCTAAACCGTTCTACTATGTCCCTGTAGTTTACCCCGTCAGGAGATTCAATTATTATACTATTTGGTTGATCGAGGGTAAGGCTTGTAATTTCACAGGTCTTATGAAATAATTTCCATAAATTGAATTTAGCTCCTACTCCCTTAGCCTGAAGAAAAAGGCTATCACTATCACATTCCTTAACTTTCAAATCATGTAAGTAGATATAGCCGGTAAATAAATTTACATACGCATAACTCAAGCTAATTTTTCTGCCTGTGTATTTAATATCATACTTTTCAATTAAATACTTGGCTATATATGAGCTAAAAAGAAATACAAGAACAAGAACGATAAGAATAGAACTTATTATTATCCCACCTACACTTTTTAATATGCGAGTATGTTTCTTCACATTTAAATCGTTAGGTAAAGTTAATTGCCCTTCCTTCCTTGTCCTTCTTCTCCTTAACGCCCACCGTGATGTGGCTCACCACCACCCATATTATGCGGTGCTGGGGGAGGAGTATGCATTTGCTGCGGCGGAGGACTGTGTTGCATGTTTTGAGCAGGTGGAGGAGTATGTTCCGTATGATTCTCTGCCGGTGGAGGCGTATGCTGAGTATTATTATGTGCTGGTTGAGTCCTTACTCTATTCTCTGGTGCCCTTTGCTGTTGCTGGCTAGGTTGAGCATGCGGTTTAGCTGCATTATTTGCAGTATGATGCTGTACCGGCACTTTATTTGTCTGATGCTGTGTTGGCGTTGTGTTTGTATGATGTTGTGCAGGCGCAGTATTTGTGTGAGCTGAGGATGAATGTTGAGTACTTACATTGTCATGAGGAGTACTTGGGTGCGTACTATGTGTTGCATGAGTTCCACTGGCAGAATGACCAGCTGAATTAAAACCAGTTCCTTTAACTGAATTCATTGCGGTGGTAGAAGGGCGCCCCTTATTTACCGATGCAAGCTGATTTCTATCGGTGCTTGCATTATGTTCATGGGACATTTGTTCAGAAGTAGGTTGAACGTGCCTGCTATTCATGGCAGACTGTTCTGCCGCAGTTGGCCGAGATGTTATGCCACCCGGGCCATTGAAGCTTTTACCCCTTGCCCCAACGTTGCCTTCCGCTCTATCGGAATACGTGTTGTGAAAACCAGAATGTACTTGCCAAACTGCTGTATTGTATCTAAACTCTCTGCCTTCCCATCTTCCACCATAAAAGCCAACACCAGTATATCCAAATCCATAGCATACGCCACCATAGAAGCCTACTTCAGGGCCCCAATAGCCTCCATGCCAAACATAAAATCCTTCATCAAATCCCCAATAACCGGGTGTCCATAATAACTCTACATCCGGAGGAGCAACCCACACACCAGGTACCCAATAATATCCGTCGGGGCCATAGGCCCAGTAACCAGGTGACCAAAGGTATCCTTCTGTAGGGCAGGGAGGCTGAACATACACAGGCAAATCGGGTGGTGCAACGCTAATTTGTAAACCTACGGCGACCTGTGCACTACTATTTGATATGATAGAAGAGAAGACAACTATTAATAATATCGCAATTTTTTTCATGATAGTTATATTGATTTAATACCAAGATAGGATATGCTTACTCTGTTGTCTTTCAATTATCGATAAACTAGAGTAATTAAGCGTGCGAACAAACCGAAATGACTTATGGAATAAAACATTAATTTACAGTGGATTAACTGAAGTTTTCTTTATAACTAATCATTAAGCAGCTTGAATAATTCTGTTAAGTCAGGAGATAGAATTATTTCTGTTCTGCGATTTCTGGCCCTTCCTTCGGAAGTTGAATTATCAGAGACAGGATAATATTTCGATCTGCCTGAAGCGATAATAGTATGCGGATCTACCTCATAATCATTGGTCAAGATTCTTACAATGGCTGTAGCTCTTGCAGTACTGAGAGCCCAATTGTCTTCATATTTTCCGGTTATTGGAACCGTATCGGTATGGCCTTCGACCATTATACTAATACCAGATGTTTTGTTGAGTACTGAAGCTAAATTTTTCAAAGCCGTTTTACCCTTTGGGTCAACTTCCGCACTTCCAGATTTGAATAGAAGTTTTTCCTGAAGCGAAACATAAAGTTTACCATCTTTCAATACAACACTTAATTCATCGGGTTTAAAATTGATTAATGCATCTGCTACAGTCTTTTTCAGCCTATTCATAATATCCTTTTGGGATTGAATAAGCCTTTGCATATTATTCAATTGCTTAGCTTGTTCACTTATGGTTTTGTTTGAATTTCGCAATGCCAATTGATAATTGGCCCAAAGGGTATTAATGGAATCTTGTAGGTTAGCTCTATATGATCTTAAAGAATCAATATGGGTTCTTAATACACTTGCATAATTCCCAAGGGAGTCGAGGTGATTGTTGCAGCTACTAAGTTTATTATGTGTTGAAGCGCTATCTGCTTGCAATTTCCTAACCCAAATCTGCTCATGAATTAATTTGCGTTTTGGAACACAGGCATTAAGTATAAATGCAAACCCCAATAGAATGATAAAGTACTTTTTCATAATTATTTCTTGAAGATGAAAAGTCCTGTCATAAGTAATACGAACCAAATAAATATAAATATGAAAAACAGTGTTTTTGCAATATCAATTGCACCTTCGGCAATATGTGTAAAGCCTAAAAGTGCGGCAAGTAATGCAATAATCAAGAATGCGAACGACCAACGTATCATATTGTTTAATGTTTTAGGTTATTAATTAGATTCTGTTCAAAACTACCTTGTTAAATTCCCCCTTGTTTTGTAATATCGTTGAGTGCTTTATTTTTATAGCTAAACTTTAAAATGAATGCTCTGGTTGAGTATTGAAATGATAAGACATTGATATGCCATGTGCCATAGTATTTGTAAATGGAATAATGCACAAATTGGGATTTTTAATAAGTCTGTGGTTATGAAAATATGGTACAAGTATTCCCGATAATGTGCCAACTCCTGCTCCCAGTAGCACATCAGAAGGAAAGTGCATTCCCGCTTCAAGCCGTAAATACCCCATACCAGCCGTAGCTGCTGCCGAAAGGCTATAGAATAACCATTTTACTTTTGAATGTGGATAATAACTGGCATACACTGCTGATATAAAAAAAGTGGATGTTGCAATAATTTCAACATGGCCCGCATAAAAGGAATTTTTAGAATTCCCATCTTCCTTCTGTGCAAGCGAGGTGCCATTAGAATATACGTAGGGTCTGTATTTGTTTTCAAAATAGGTTGCGGAGTAACCAAATATACCGGTTACCGCCATAGTTTCCATATATAATAAACTAAGTTTGAAAAAATCACTTCGCATGTCATTACCGGTAAGAAAAAAGGCAAAGGGAAGTGGAAAGGCAGCGTAAAATGGATAATAGCTTAGCTTGTCGATGGATTGGTTATACGGAGTAATTGCCCATTTATCCAATGGGTTTATATTATTGCTGTTTAAGCTCAAAATCTCTTCAGCGCTGGATGGGGGCTTACCATAAGTGTATGTTGATGCATATGCTGACCAGGCAGCTCCTCCGACAATAATTGGTATATCTATGGCTGGCTTTAAGGAATATACCTTCTTTTTGTTGCTTGTTGTATCCTGGCAATAAATGAGACTGCAAGTAAATAAGTAAACTACAAATAATGTGATTTTAGAAAAAGTAATTTTCATGTCCCGCTTAGTTACATTAGCACTACTACCAACCCGTATATGAGCCCTGGTATAAAGAATAGCAGTGTAAGGAGAAGATCTATCCAGAAATGAAAATCAACCCCAAATTTTAAACCTACGCCCAAAGGAGGAATAAATATGGTGCATATTATAATTACTACAAATGCAATGCCAGAGTCATTTCTATAGTCATCAGTATTCGCACTCGCAGAGGTGGTATTATCTATGTTAGTAATTTTTGCGGATACTATTTCCTGGGATACTTTGCAATTTGTATTGAGGGCAATATGCTCACAGTGCTTTTTGATCTTTGTTGCTGTTATGCTTTTTGAAGAAGTGCCAGAGGCAGAAGTTTTAGTAAGAGCAGGTATGGGTACCAGCGTATGCGTATCCGTATTACTAATATTGTTAAGGATAACTGGTTCTTTATTATCCTTCTCTGCTATTAACAAGGGTGTTGAATTCGTTGGCCTGGCTTTACTGTAGTCTATGAAATAGCCCTTTCTATAATGCCGCTTAGTAAATGTAAGGCTTGATAATTCCGAGCAAGAAGAAGATAATACAATTATTGCTAATAATAGGGTAAGTAACTTTATATTTTTCATGACTTTAATTTTTTTATGTATTCAAAAATAGAGTCCATAAGGTGTTTTCTTGAGCTGTTTTCGTTGAACAAGAGGTTATTGTTGCTTAACTATATTAAATTGGAAGTATTAGTTCTTTTTAAAGTTTTTCCGTAAATAATGTTTTAATCTCTAATATGTTGGGGTATATCGAAGTATTTATATTGCTTAACTAATTGCTGGAACAATAAGGGTTTGGGGCCGTAAAATTGACTAGAAAATAAATGAACTAACTCTTAAATAATATAATTATGAAAACATTTGGGATGAAAAAAATAATAGCTCCAATCGATTTTTCAGAAATAGGACTATTAGCTATTAACAAGGCTGCATTTCTGGCTAAAATATGTAACGGACACTTATTTCTTTTGCAGGGAATAAAAACGCCTGAGTATTCATACAATGGTGATGGTTCAGAAATGAAGTCGAAGGAAGCCGAAGACTTTCAGGAAGAATTAAGTAAAAAGGTGGATCAGCTTATTATTTCACTGCAAAGTCAGTATGGAATCAATATCAGTTCATTAATAAATGAAGATGCTTTGGCAAATGGTATGAACAAAGTATGCAAAGAAAAGGAAATTGACTTAGCGGTTATGGGAACACACAATAAAGAAGGTATTCAAGAATTATTAGTTGGAAGTAATGCCGATAGGGTATTGAATAATTCTGTGTGTCCTTTAATTACAATAAAGGACGCTTCTAATAGCGGTCTGGCAAATATTGTAATGCCAATTGATAATTCACCTCATTCAAGGCAAAAGATTGATTATGTAATTGAGATTGCAAGGTACACCCATTCTACAATTCATATTTTAGGCCTACTTGATAGTCTTGATAAATCTGATCAGGCGAAGCTAAGTATTAAACTTGATTCAACGGAAGTAATAATAAAAAAAGCTAAACTTCCATATATAAGGAAGTTAGTAGTTACCGATAATATTGCAAAGGAAGCCATGAAGTATTCGGAGAAAGTGGATGCTGACCTTTTGGTTATTATGACGGATCGTGATGAATCGAGGCTTTCGGATTCTTTTCTGGCGAAGCATGTAATAAATCATTCCAGAGTTCCTGTAATGAGCATAAGGCCCGTGGAGCATTATGTAACTTATGGCGGAATGTTTGCGAATTAAATTCATCGTAATTTTTGTGTTAAAGTGTGATTCAGGATAGTTCATCGATAAAATGAAAATTGGCGAGCGTCAGGAATTATGTTTGACAAATAATTCAATTAACACGAATAATAATATAACTATGAAACAAATGCAAAGTACAACTAAGAAAGGCGGTGTTGCCGAAGGAATTAATTCAATTATTAAAACCGATACTGGAGAGCGTTATTCCGAGAAGGAGTTGGCTGAATTCCGAAAGATTATTATAGATAAGCTGGAGAAGGCTAAAATGGATTATGAGGTACTTAGAAATACCCTTAGTTACGCTGATAATTCCGGAACAGATGATACTTCTCCGACTTTTAAAATAATTGAAGATGGATCTCATGTTGAAACAAGGGAAGAAACAGCACAATTGGCATTCCGACAGGAAAAATTTATCCGCGATCTTCAAAACGCTTTAGTTCGTATAGAAAATAAAACGTATGGAATATGTAAGGTTACAAATAAGCTTATTCCAAAAGGAAGGCTTATTTGCGTACCTCATGCAACAATGAGCATTGATGCTAAGCTGGCAGGCCAGTTTAATTAAATCACATAAAGCCATTCTTATACTGATGGGAATGGTTTTGAGCCGGGCGAGGTTAGAAACTATTAGCCCGGCTTTTTTATTGGATTGAATGCAATAGTAATTAACTGTAGAGTAAACTGATATTTTGACTTAATTCCGGTAAAAGAAGAAAGGCGCTATTTATTAATGGCGCCTTTCTTATATAAGCAGATGTTTCGTATTACCGATGATCACCGTGCTCTTCGTGTTTGTCACGGTCTCTATACAGTTTTTGTTCGTGTCCATGATTATTATATCCCTTAGGATAATCTCTTCTATGAACCTTAAAATTATCATAGGGTCTCTCTCCATGATAATCGTTAAGAACAACTTTATACCCATGGTATATGTCATAATGCTCATAACCCGGAGGTAAGTGGCCTGCATGCACCCATACACCATTTGAAAAGTATATGTAATTTGCAGTATTTACATCATAATACGCTTCTATGTCAGGAAGATAATAATATCTTACACCAACCGCTTCAGCCGGAGCCCATGGTGGTATTACACCAGCAGATACCCGCACTTCAACCTGACCATGGGTAATCCCAGCCAGGACTAATAGCAGCCCACTGATCATTAATTTCATCGTTTTCATATTTTTTGTTTTTTTTGATTTATATAAAAGTACTATCACCTATGTTTCGAACTTATTGATAATCGGTAAACAAAAAAGAATACCCGTCGAACACGAGTAAGTAACTATTAGAAAGTTTCAAAGTGGATTAAAGATGCTTATATACCGGATTTCCATACTGGTCAAACAGGTTTCCTCTATTCTGGAAAATAGAATGGTTATGGCTTTTGATCCGTTTATGTTTGCCAACTAATTTGGCTAATAATAATGTGATACACTTATAAAATTTCATGACTTTAATTTTTTAATACTTAAGCCATAAAGACGCACTTTACGGAGTGCTAAATCTTTTTGGCTTTCATATAACCAACCTTACGGGATTGGATTTTTTATTTGCCTGTCATCAGGTTCTGAATACAAAGTAAAAGCTAATAAATAGCTACGAGTTTAGTTTATCGATAAGCGGAATAAAACAATAGGTTAATACAGCATATAAAGCTGTAAATTCGATAATGCCATTTTCAAGTTTAAAAGGAATGTTTATTCAAATCCAAGGCTATAAGTTGTAAATACCATTGAGTTTTTAATATTAAATGGGTAATTAGTTTGCGGAAGTAAACTTAAAGGGAGAGAAAAAATAAAATATTTTTTATTCGGTAAACTAAGCCCGCTAGTGGATTAGCTTACGGCCCGGATAGGCCAATTGCTCTTTTTCTTCCTTAAATATTATTTTAAATGAATAACTCTTAATTCTCGTATTTGTAAATGGAGTTAATTTGCTTTTTAACACAAATGAAATGAAGATTATTATTCCGGAAACAAAAAATAAAAGGGTTGTTATAATTGGTGGTGGATTTGGAGGTCTTAAGTTAGCACGTTTGCTTGCAAAAAGTAAATTCCAGGTTGTATTGCTGGACAAGAATAATTATCATCAGTTTCAGCCTTTGTTTTACCAGGTTGCAACTGCGTGACTTGAACCAAGCTCAATTTCATTCCCATTCAGAAAGATATTTCAGAAAGAAGAGAAAGTGTTTATTCGTATTGCAGAAGTTACTTCTGTAAGTATAAAAGATAATAGTGTAACAACAGAATTAGGAATAATTCATTATGATTATTTGGTGATTGCTACCGGTGCTGAGACTAATTTTTATGGTAATAAAGAGGTAATGGCTCACGCTATGCCCATGAAGTCAGTAGCTGATGCTCTTGATATAAGAAATAAGATACTTGAGAATTATGAAAAGGCATTGGATGTTGATGACAAAGAGGAGCAATTAGCACTAATGAATATAGTGGTAGTGGGAGGTGGGCCAACCGGTGTTGAAGTTTCCGGTACACTGGCAGAAATGAGAAAGCAGGTTTTGCCAAAGGATTATCACGAGCTTGATTTTAAACAAATGCAGGTTTCTTTAATTGAAACAACACCAAAAATATTGGGAACTATGTCTCCGCAAGCATCGAAAAAGGCGGAATTGTACCTGAAGAAACTAAATGTGCGCATTTATTCAAATACCAGCGTGGAGAACTATGATGGTAGACAAGTCACACTATCAGATGGAACTATCTTGAATGCAAGAACACTTATATGGGCCGCAGGTGTTATAGGGCATAAATTGAAGGGAGTTTCAGAGGAAGTGTATGTGGGTAATAATAGAATTAAAGTTGATAAATACAATAGGGTAGAGGGACTTGAAAATGTTTTTGCAATAGGTGATATTGCCCTTCTTACAGAGAAAGCATATCCTAAGGGGCACCCACAAGTGGCGCAGCCAGCCATACAGCAAGCGAAGCGACTGGCATCGAATTTGAGTAATATTGAGAATAAGAGGGCACTTGTTCCATTTAAATATAAAGACCTGGGTGCACTGGCAACAATTGGGAAGAACCTTGCAGTGGCTGATTTGCCATTCATTAAGTTTCAGGGATTTTTTGCATGGATATTATGGATGATGGTTCACCTTATGTCGATAGTAGGAATAAAAAACAGACTGTTTATCTTTATTAACTGGGCATGGAATTATATAACGTACGATCAGTCTCTTAGGTTGATAATACGTTCAAAAAAGAAGACTCAATAAAAGTTGACTTAGAAAGCCCATTGAATGCCTATGTAAGCTAGTATTGAATTGAAGATGATATTTGCTTTTGCAGTGAGTCTATTTCCTTTGAGCAGAATCGTGCACGGTTTGCTTAGGGTAAGTTACCGGGCGATGAATCACTTTTTTGCTTAAAGTATTCTGGCTCTGATTACTAGATGGCGTTTGATTTATACTGTCCTTTTTTGCAGTGTGGTTAGGCTTGTGTACGCCATCCTGATACCCAATAATATAAGGTTGGGCTACAATATGAAATGCAAATGCCATGAATAAAGTCATGGCTAAATAGAACAACTTTGAAAATGCTTTTTTAGTAATTAACTTGTTTTTCATGGCTAGGCTGATATATGTATTATCTTATTTGGTAGGCTATTCCAAGGCTTGTGCTTATAATTGAGATTGGTACCTTACCAGTTATATGTGTATAAGAATAATTGCCGTTTGGGTCAGTATACTGCTGTTCTGTATTAACTGTAGGGTCGGTCGTAAGAAAATCAACACCAAGCATTAGGGAGAATCTTCTTACTTTATAGCGCAGATCAGCACCGGCTGCTAGAGCAAAGGAAGTACTCCTGCTTGAATAAGTATCCCATTCATAATTATCGTAGTCCGAAATGGTTGGATCGTAGACTGCTGCACCATAATCAATTTCAGGTAAATAGCAAAAAGATACTCCACCCATAATCCTTACGTCTATTGAAAGGCGGTTAATAGGGTAGGTTGCAAATAGCCCGGCTAAAATAAAGCTTTCATCGTATACATCTTGTTCAAACGGCTGATAGTTTTTACTGGGGTCAGATATTGCAGCATTGCTTACATAGGTATTCATATCAAAATCGTTAACGAAGGAACCAAACATGAAAGCAATTCCGAAATTGGAGTGATTAATAGGTATTCCAATTGATAAATTAATATTATCTCCTGTTAAAGCATAGCCCCCATATCCTGTGGTAGGCTGACTTGCAAAGCTGCCTATAGGTTGAGCAATACCTAAGCTTAAGGCAAAATAGCCCGTTGGCGCTACTGTGTTGTATTCCTGACTTGGCGGCGGTGGCGGAGTCATTTGATATTCTTGTGCAGTGCTGGTATTTAGAATTCCTGTAAGGCTAAATATCGCGAATATTGAAAGGAAGTTTTTCATTGCGTTTAATTTAGGATGTAAAACTATTCCAGACCTTATTGATTTAGTATCAGTATTCGATGAACACAGGGTTTTATTAGATACAATAGGGTTGTAACATTTTGACGATTAAAAAGGCCTTTTCACCGAAAATGGTTGGAGAAGGATTACTCAATATTCTACTTTGGTGTTAGATTTCTAAGTATGAAAACACAAACTGAAACATCAGAAATAAGTATTGATATAGAACAACTTTCAATCAATACAATTCGCTTTCTGTCTGTTGATGCAGTGCAGAAAGCTAATAGCGGACATCCCGGCTTACCAATGGGTGCTGCACCTATGGCATATGTTTTATGGACAAAGTTTCTTAAACACAGTCCATCAAACCCAAATTGGTTTAATCGCGATAGGTTTGTATTATCAGCAGGCCATGGGTCAATGCTATTATACAGCTTGCTACATCTTACAGGGTATGATGTATCTCTCGAGGATATTAGAAATTTCCGTCAGTTGGGAAGCAAAACGGCCGGGCATCCTGAATATGGGTTGACACCGGGCGTAGAAACGACAACTGGCCCATTGGGCCAGGGGTTTGCGAATGGAGTAGGTATGGCAATAGCCGAGGCCTATCTGGCAAAATCATTTAATATGCCTGAATATAATATTGTGGATCATTACACCTATGGCTTAGTAAGTGATGGTGATATGATGGAAGGCGTTGCTTCTGAAGCGGCCTCATTAGCGGGGCACCTGAAATTGGGCAAGCTGATATATTTATATGATTGTAACCATATCACTTTATCCGCTTCCACTAATGTGTCATTCACCGAGGATTACGCCATGCGATTTCAGGCATATGGCTGGCATGTTCAATCTGTAGAAGATGGAAATGATGTTGAAACTATTGCTCATGCAATAAAAATGGCTCAGGAAGAAAAGAAGCGCCCTTCTCTAATTATTGTAAGGACTCATATAGGGTATGGCTCACCTAATAAGCAAGACAGTTTTGAAGCGCATGGTTCGCCATTAGGAGCGGAAGAAGTAAAACTGACAAAGGAAATGCTGAACTGGCCACTTGAACCTTCTTTCTTTATTCCTGAGGAGGTGATTCCTAATTTCCGCAAAGCTATTGAACATGGTAAGGAATTTAAAAGTGAATGGGATTCGAAATTTTTAGCATACAAAGAAAAATATCCCGAGAGAGCCAAGGAACTAGAAGATTTAATAAATAAGAAATTACCCCAGGGATGGGAAAAAGTTGTAGAGCAATTTGCCCCTGATGCTAAAGGTATGGCTACCCGGGTAGCATCAGGTAAAGTAATGCAAATGTTAAGTAAAGTGTTCCCTACACTAATTGGTGGTTCAGCAGATCTTAATTCATCTACTCATACTGAACTTAAAGAGAAAGGAAATTTTGGAAGCCCTTCCATTGAAAGTGGAGATATGCAAGGATCTGTGAAAGGAGGATGGGATTATTCCGGACGTAATGTGCATTACGGTGTTCGTGAACATGCTATGGGTTCGATTATAAATGGTATGGCAGTCCACGGTGGTATACTTCCGTTCTGTTCTACCTTCTTAATATTTTCAGATTACATGCGGCCTGCTATTCGCCTGGCAGCTATTATGGAATTGCAGGTTATTTATGTTTTTACCCATGATAGTATTGGTTTGGGTGAGGATGGTACTACCCATCAACCTATAGAACAACTCGCCAGCCTAAGGGCTATGCCAAGACTTGTTGTTATAAGGCCTTGCGATGCGAACGAGACAGCGGTGGCCTGGCGTGTGGCTATAGAAATGAATAGAGTCCCGGTTGCTTTAATATTAACCCGACAAGATGTACCTACAATTGATAGAAGTAAGATGGCTTCAGCAGAAGAGCTTCGTTTAGGAGCGTATATTTTATCAGATGCACCAAATGCCAAGCCAGAATTAATGTTGATAGCAACAGGATCAGAAGTGAATTTGGCTTTAAAGGCTAAAGAAGAATTAAGCAAACAGAATATCCAGGCAAGAGTAGTTTCTATGCCAAGCTGGGAATTATTTGATATGCAATCGCCTGAATATAAAAATTCAGTACTCCCTTCTAATATCCTTATTAGAATAGCTATAGAGGCAGGGGCGACGCAGGGATGGTGCAAATACATAGGCGACAAAGGAGATGTGATAGGTATAGACACATTTGGAGTTTCAGCACCTGGAGAGATATTAATGCGTGAACATGGATTCACCGTTGAAAATATTTGTAAAAAAGCAATTGATCTGTTAAAAAAGAATCATCATGGATAAATATGCTAAAAAGCTTCTTTCAATGAAAATAGGAATTGCAGCAGATCATGCTGGTTTTGAATTAAAGGAGTATTTGATAAAAAGCCTGCCAAAGAAAGGATATAATCTTATTGATTTCGGTAACAATGAATACGTACCCAATGATGATTATCCTGATTATATAATACCGCTGTCAAGGGCAGTAGCGAATAAGGAAATAGTGCGTGGCATTGCTATTTGCGGAAGTGGAGTAGGCGCGTGTATTGTTGCAAATAAAATTGCCGGTGTAAGAGCTTGCCTTATTCACGAAAAGTTTTCGGCTCAGCAAGGTGTTGAAGATGATGATATGAATATGATATGCCTTGGCGGGCAAGTAGTATGGCATTCCCTGGCATTGGAATTGTGCGAAATATTCCTTAAGGCTAAGTTCATTGATGTGGAAAGGCATTATCGCCGGTTAGCAAAAGTAAATGAGTTGGAAACATTAAAAAAATAAGCAATGAATGACATTAATCCCCTTGCAGGAAAATTGGCCATTCCGGAAATGCTTGTAAATGTGCCTAAGCTTATTGCCGCGTATTACAATGGAATTCCTGATCATTCAATTCCGGGCGAGCGGGTTATATTCGGTACTTCTGGGCACCGAGGGTCGTCATTTACCAATACATTCAATGAAAGGCATATTCTTGCAATTACCCAGGCAATTTGCCTGTATCGCAAGGAGCAGAAGATTACCGGCCCACTTTTTTTAGGCTTTGATACCCATGCGCTTTCAGCCCCAGCTTATGCAACGGCGCTTGAAATACTTGCTGCCAATAATGTAACCGTATTGATATCTGAGAAAGATGAATATACACCAACACCGGTTATTTCTCATGCAATTTTGCAATATAACTCAGGACGTAGAACGGGTTTGGCCGATGGAATAGTTATTACGCCTTCACATAACCCGCCTGATGATGGAGGCTTTAAATATAATCCGCCAAATGGTGGCCCTGCAGGTACTATTGTTACCAAATGGATAGAGTCTAAAGCAAATGAAATATTAGCAGGAAGTGTAAAGGATATTAAAAGAGTTTCTTTAGATAAGGCCCTTCAGGCATCTTCTACACATGTTTACGATTATTTACATGCATATGTAAAAGATATTGGCAACGTAGTAGACATGGATGTGATACGAAATTCAAAGATTAAAATTGGAGTTGACCCTTTAGGGGGCGCAGGCGTTCATTACTGGGAACCTATAGCAGAACATTATAAAATAGATTTGACTGTTACAAATAAAATTGTTGATACTACTTTCAGTTTTATGACCGTGGATTGGGATGGGATGATACGAATGGACCCATCTTCTTCATATGCTATGCAGGGCTTGATTAAAATGAAGGACCAGTTCGATATTTCATTTGCGTGTGACACCGATCATGACAGGCATGGAATAGTTACAAGAAGTTCAGGGCTATTAAATCCTAATCATTATTTGTCTGTTGCTGTGTGCTATCTTCTGCAGCATCGTCCCAATTGGTTAAATACTGCTGAAATAGGTAAAACTGTTGTTACAACGCAGTTAATTGACAGAATTGTTGCGAAGCTTGGCAGGCAACTCTATCAGGTACCTGTAGGATTCAAATGGTTTGTTGATGGGTTACTAAGCAAGACACTTTGCTTTGGTGGAGAAGAAAGTGCAGGAGCATCATTTTCAAGGTTAGACGGTAGTGTTTGGACAACAGATAAGGATGGATTTGTTCCTGCACTTCTTTCGGCTGAAATTACTGCAAAGACAGGAAAGGACCCTGGTATATTGTATAATGAATTGACCAGTGAATTGGGAACACCTGTATATGAACGGATAGAAGCTAAAGCGGATGCTGAGCAAAGGGAGAGACTAAAGAATATTTCAGCGGAACAAATAAAACTTAGGGAATTAGCAGGGGAAAAGGTGAAGAAGGTACTTACACGTGCACCCTCGAATAATGAAGTAATAGGAGGTGTAAAGGTAATAGCAGAAAACGGCTGGTTTGCGGCCAGACCTTCAGGAACAGAAGATATCTATAAGATATACGCTGAAAGCTTTTTAGGCAGGGAGCATGTAAATGAAATTATTAGAGATGCACAGGAAATAGTGAATGCAGCATTGGAAGTAAAAGAAAAGGTAGTATGAAACTGATACCGGCGGCCCATGAGTTAATATCTAGTATGAGGTCTTTCTTTCAGCCAACTACGCACACACGTGGTTATATGAACGAGGAGCCTTTAAGAGCTGAATTGTTCAGTTATGAGCAAATGGGGCGCTTTGGTAAAACCCTTGCTGAAACACATAAACTCAGTACAAAATCTAGAAAGGATCACTTACTTAAAAGGCTTGCCGATAATGAGATTATTTTGCATGAAGTACGCAAGCTGCTTACAGATACTATAAAAAGAAAATACCAGATTACACCCGCCGGAGAGTGGTTGATAGATAACTTTTACCTGGTAGAAGAGCATATACGAAATGCGAAAGTTCATTTTCCTAAAAAATATAGCGAGGATCTTCCACAAATATTAAATAGCACATCTACGGGTTTAACACGTATATATGATATTGGGCTGCAAATAATATCACACAGTGATGGAAGAATTGACATAGAGACGTTAAGCAGTTTTGTAAAGGCATACCAATCTGTAGAGACCCTAAAACTAGGCGAGTTATGGGCTATACCTATAATGTTAAGATTAGGATTGATTGAAAACCTCAGGCGCGTTTCTTCACGAATAGCAATTGATAGAATTGACAGCAATTTGGCTGATTACTGGGCTAAACAAATGATTGAAACTGTTGAAAGGGATCCTAAAAGCCTAGTACTGGTTATTGCAGACATGGCTCGTTCCAACCCGCCTATGGTTAGTGCATTTGTGTCGGAATTAACCCGGCAATTGCGCGGTAAAGGCCCTGATCTGGCACTGGCCTTAAATTGGATAGAGCAGCAATTATCGGAAAGTGGTACTACGAGTGCCGAACTGGTAAACCTGGAAATTCAGAAACAGGCTGCGGACCAGGTTTCTATGAGCAATAGTATTGGTAGCCTACGTTTATTGGGTTCAACTGACTGGCGCAATTTTGTAGAAGATCATAGCCTGGTAGAGCAAATACTACGTAAAGATTATAAAGGTATTTACGGATTAATGGATTTTTCAACTCGAGACAGGTATAGGCACGTAGTTGAAGGAATTGCCAAGAAGAGTAAGCTGGAAGAGTATGAAGTGGCCAGCATTGCATTAGAATTGGCACAAGAGAATAAACAAGCTGAGTTTAATGATGAACGCACACAGCATGTAGGCTATTACCTTATAGATAAAGGAGTAATGGATACCAGAAGAAGGGGTAATCTTAAAGAGCCGGGGTCTTTGAAAATGAGAAAAGCAATTAAGAAGAACGCTTTCCTGTTATACTTTTTGTCAATTGCATTCATTACTGTAGCTGTTAGCGGATTTCTTCTGTATCATGTTTCTAATCATACAGACAGGCAGTGGATTCTTATTTCAATTGGTATTTTATTGGTTCTATGTGCAAGCCAGCTTGCAATATCTGTAGTTAATTTCTTCTCAACGCTGATAGTTAAACCAGATCTGTTGCCGAGGATGGATTTTTCAAAAAATATATCGGATGAATATAAGACATTGGTAGTGGTACCCGTTATGCTGAACAATCCGGAAGGCATTGAAAAGTTAGTTGAGTCAATAGAAGTGCATTATCTCGCTAATAGAAAGGCTAATCTGTATTTCGGCTTGTTAACAGATTTTGTAGATGCAATTCAAGAGGAGATGCCGGAAGATAAGTCTCTTGTTGATCTGGCTCAACTTAGAATAGAGGAACTTAATAGAAAGTATAATCGAAATGAAAATGATTTGTTCTATTTGTTTCATAGGCCCAGGCATTGGAACCCACGTGAAAAAGTGTGGATGGGTTATGAAAGAAAAAGGGGAAAGCTTTCAGAACTTAATTCCTTGTTAAGAGGTGATGCAAAAGATAGATTTTCTTTAATTATAGGCGATCAATCAGTTTTTCCAGGTATTAAGTATGTAATTACACTTGATGCTGACACATTGTTACCTCTTGGCAGTGCATGGAAACTTATTGGAACAATGGCTCATCCTTTAAACCATGCGTGGTATAACGAGAAAAAGAAACGTGTAACAAAAGGATACGGTATTCTTCAGCCAAGAGTAACTGTAAGTTTACCCGATATACAAAGTACAACATATGCCCGTATGCATGGAAATGAACCGGGTATTGATCCATACACCCGTGCATCATCAGATGTTTACCAGGACCTATTTGGAGAGGGTTCCTTTATAGGTAAAGGAATATATGATGTAGATGTTTTTAAATCAGTTTTGGATGGAAAATTTGCCGAAAATGGTATTCTAAGCCATGATCTGCTTGAAGGATGTTATGTCCGTTCCGGATTACTGAATGATGTACAGTTGTTTGAAAATTACCCTTCAAATTATGATACTGACATGAAGAGGCGCGGCCGCTGGGTACGCGGAGATTGGCAGATAATATATTGGCTTTTACCTTTTGTGCCCGGCTATAAAGGACATTGGAACCACAACCCAATCTCGGCATTGTCAAGGTGGAAAATCTTTGACAATATCAGGCGTAGCCTTGTTCCTGCCGCATTAACCACATTAATAGTATTAGGCTGGCTTGCACTACCAACTCACTTTACATGGACATTAACGGTTTCTGCAATCATCGTGGTCCCAATTTTTATTACAACACTGTGGGATATTATAAGGAAGCCTAAAGATGTTATATGGACTCACCATATAAAGAATTCAGTTAATAGTATTGGAGACATTTTTATAAAAACATCATTTACGCTTATTTGCTTGCCTTACGAAGCATTCTTTAACCTGCTGGCAATTGTGCGCACATGCTGGCGGTTATTCATTTCAAGAAGAAAGCTTCTTGAGTGGAATCCTTATGCAAATGAAGAGGCAGGGAACAAGAATAGTTTGAGCCATTATTATTCTTCAATGTGGATTGAACCTTTGCTAGCTATTTCAATATGTGTTTATTTATTAATTTATTCTCCAATTAAGTTAGATATTGTTGGGCCAATTATATTGTTGTGGGCTATAGCTCCGCTAATTGTATGGAGAACAGGTAAGCCTGTTGCCAAGCAAGTATCATCTCTTACGGATTCACAAAACATATTTCTTTATAAACTCGCGCGGAAAACATGGAGCTTTTTTGAGAAATTCGTCGACCAGGAAGAAAATTGGTTGCCGCCTGATAATTTCCAGGAGCAACCTGTTGCACTTATTGCCCATCGCACATCTCCCACAAACATTGGGTTCGCTCTAGTGGCCAATATTTCAGCCTATGACTTCGGATATATATCTTTTAGTCAATTCATTGATAGAACAATGAAGACCATAGAAACTATGGAGAAAATGGAAAGATATAAGGGGCATTTTTATAATTGGTATGATACAGAGAACCTAAGCCCATTATTGCCTAAATATATTTCTACTGTCGATTCTGGAAACCTGGTGGGTTATTTACTTGTGTTGAAACAGGAATTGGTCGGGACGCTTCATAAAAGAGTATTGCCTAAGAATCTCTTCAATGGTATTTTAGATACATTCAGGGTGCTTGAAGATACTATTGAGGATAAAAAGATACAAACAGTTCAGACCTTCAAGAAAGGCCTTGAAGCAACTTGTGAATTAAAACTAAGCTTCCCTCAGGAAGTGAGATTATGTTTGAAACAATTAACTGAGGATTTTGCCCCTGTTTTCAAAATACTGCCTGATAATATTGAAAGTAATACATATTGGTGGAAACATGCGCTTAATAAGCAGTTGCTGCAAGCTATAAAGGAAATGGAAATTTTTGAACCTTGGTGTTTGTTGCTGTCAGCCCCTGAAAAATTTAAATCTATTCCTTTAATAAATATTGATTCTCCATTAATAGAACTATTACAAACAGCAAGAGAATTGCAAGCTAGTACTGAAGGTAATGAGAATAGTGAAGTTGAAAATGAGTGGTTGAAATTATTTCATAATGCATTGGATAATGCGATCCGAATAGCTAATGAAAGAATAGCTCTGGTAGAATCACTCGCTGTAAAATGTAATGAATTGGCAGATGTAGAATGGGATTTTTTATATGATAAGTCGAGCAATTTACTTACTATAGGGTATAATGTGCAAACGCATCATGCAGATGCCAGTTCGTATGATCTTCTTGCGTCAGAGGCACGACTATGTAGTTTTATTGGTATTGCGCAAGGGAAGTTGCCTGAAGAAAATTGGTTTGCACTAAGTAGGCTACTTACAAATTTGAAAGGTGACCCCATTCTTCTTTCATGGAGTGGTTCAATGTTTGAATACCTTATGCCATTGCTGGTTATGCCTAGTTATGAGAATACACTTCTGGGCCAAACATATAAAGCAGCAGTAGACTGGCAGGTTGATTATGGAAAGCATGCAGGTAAGCCATGGGGAATATCAGAATCGGGATATAATATGATCAATGCTAATTCAATTTATCAATATCGTGCCTTTGGTGCTCCCGGTCTTGGGTTGAAACGTGGCCTTGAAGAAGATTCAGTTATTGCGCCATATGCAACGGCATTGGCGCTTATGGTTGACCCGGTAAAGGCATGTGAAAATATGGAGGTAATGAGCAAAGAGGGATTTGAAGGAAGGTATGGCTTTTATGAAGCTGTAGATTATACCCCATCACGATTGCAACGGGGGCAAACGAATGCAATAGTGTACTCATTCATGGCCCATCATCAGGGTATGAGTTTATTGTCTTTAGCTTACCTTTTACTGGATAAGCCGATGCAAAAGTTATTTGAAAGCGAACCACAATTTAAGGCCGCACTTTTATTGTTGCAGGAAAGAATTCCAAGATCATCTTCATTCTTTGCCCATACTACCGATATTGCTGATATTAATTATGTAGCCAGTGGCACAGAAACAAGAATAGTAAGAACACCTAATACTCCTATTCCGGAAGTACAGTTATTGTCAAATGGCCGATACCATGTAATGATTACAAATGCTGGTGGTGGGTACAGCAATTGGAAAGATATAGCTGTTACAAGATGGCGCGAAGATTCCACCCGCGATAACTGGGGAACATTTTGTTATATATGCGATTTGGAAAGTGGAAAATATTGGTCAAATACGAATCAACCTGCGCTTAAAAAGGCGGAAAGATATGAAGCTGCTTTTTCACAAGGCAGGGTAGATTTCAGGGTTACCAATAATGAAATAGAATCCCATACAGAAATTGTTGTATCGCCGGAGGATGATATTGAAATGCGAAGATTAAGTATAACCAATCATTCAGCAATTCACAGAACTATTGAAGTTACAAGTTATGCCGAGGTTGTATTAGCCCCTTCAAACTCGGACCTGACACAGGCAGCATTCAATAATTTGTTTGTAGAAACAGAAATTCTTGAAGCGCAACATTCAATACTCTGTACACGCAGGCCGCGTTCCTCAGGTGAGCGTATACCACATATGTTTCATTTAATGACCTTGCAGGGAAAGGAATCTGAACATGTATCGTACGAAACAAGCCGTATAGAGTTTATTGGCCGTGGGAATTCTACAATAAACCCTAAAGCGCTTAGTAAT
>DATHOD010000004.1:0-23034 GCA_035485295.1 Bacteroidia bacterium | reverse complement strand
CCATGTATAACTTCCGGCACCTGTAGCTACCAGGTTAATAGGGCTGCCCGATGGACACGTATACACACTCTTTGATGGACTGACATTTATAAACGAAGAATTGAAACTACCTGCTTTAATAAATACGGCGCTGGAATAGGCACAATCGCCTGCATTACATATACCAATTTTAATATGGTATTGTTTGCCGCACTGAACAAGCGCTGAAGCTGTAATAGGAATAGTATAGCCACCATAGCCCAGGGTACTTACAGAATCCTGGTGCTGATTTGGGCACGGGCCCGTGCAGGTTGATAAGGAGGCATAAGGATATGTAGAAGTAGTATAATCATTACATACGTAATATGCACAGTTCGAATCATAGTTAACTGAATTTATAGTAATAGGTTTGCCGGTAGATGGTATAAGGGCAATATTTTCAGCACTACTTGTAAATGGGCCTGCAATACCCGGTCCGCTAAGGAAGAACCCGAACGCATCGTTAAAGGAATTTACAAACTCAGGATACTCGTGTGAGGCAAATACAAATGTGAACTTAATGGAATCGGAAGCCGGTACAAAATCAAATTGCAAAATAGCGCTGGAAGTAACGGTTACCCCTGCAATCTTAGCCAGGTCAGGATCAGTGTATGTGGTACAGTTTGGCCAGCTGTAACCCGGGCTGCCGGAAGGCTGGTCGCTCCATAAAGGCCCCGGCCCATCAGTAATGGCACCATTGGTCAACATAATTCCACTATCCATTCCAAGGGCTGACTTAATACCATTAAAAAAACCTATAGCTGTATCATCGCCGGTATATGTAATACCTGTAGCTATTACACCATTACCCAACAATACACTATTTACAAGGTAAGTATTGGAATTATACGGCGTCTTTCGTGATACGATCAACTGTGCATCGGAGAGCATTGAAATAAATGACACACATACAAATAGAAGTAAACTTTTTTTCATGGGTAAGATTATTAAAGTCGAAAATATTCTGACAATATTAATGAAACTATATCAAAAACCAAAGCCTAATCAATTATTAGCTTCCCCTCGCCTATTATTGCACCACTTTCAGCTATTATGCGATAAAAATAAACTCCCGCCGGCCGATTATTCATATTAATTACAAATTGAGAATTACTAATTACTGATTGTGAGAAAACCTTTTCACTTAACATATTATAAACTTCAACAGTGTTATTCATTCCTAATTCGTAATTCGTAATTTTTAATTGGAATAAGCCATTGCTCGGATTAGGAAACACTCTTACAACTTCATTCTCGGTTTTTAATTCATTAACCGCGGCCACAGAATTAGTATCAAGGCTGAATATCACACCATAGTCATTTGTTCCGCCATTTGCTGTCATGCCATACAACAGGTTTCCTAACAATGTCAGATTACCTTGCGGTGCTGCACCATTAGTCCCGTTAAAATCAAAAAGGTCGGTATAATTAAGCCCGCTGGCATCTATTGAAAAAACATTACCATTAGCACCGGCCCCTCCAATATTGCTCATACCATATAATCTTCCTTTTGAAAGTATTAATGAGCCTAACGGATATCTGCCATTTGCACCCGTAAAATCAAGCATCTGCATATAATTGGTGCCATTGGTATCAACCGAAAATATTATGCCATCGCCATTAATGCCACCATTGCTTGTCATACCAAACAATGTGCCTTTATATGCAGTTAAGGAGCCATAGGGGACACTTCCATCACTTCCATGAAAATCAAAAATATCTGTATAACCGCCACCATTTGTATCTATTGAAAAAACACAGCCCTTACCTGCTGCACCACCTGCCGATGCCATACCATATAGCTTTTGTCCTATACATATTAAATCCCCATTCGGGTATTGCCCAAGTGTGTCATTAAAGTCATGCATATCGGCATATCCGCTACCATTGGTATCAATTGAAAAAATACAACCACTGTCATACTTCGCTCCTAGCATGGTCATACCATATAACTTATTACCCAGCCGTACTAACGACCCGCCCGGGTATTGCCCATTGGTATCGTTAAAATCGAGCAAATCATTAAAATTATTACCATTTGTATCTATACTAAAAATGTTACCATCGGTATCTTTTCCACCCTGGTTGGTCATTCCATATAATACACCGTTGGAAAGTATAAGTGAACCATAAGGAGTATTTCCATTTTTTCCATTGAAGCTAAATAACACCTTATACGCCTTACCATTGGTATCTACCGAAAAAATAGTTCCATCTCCATAGGTTCCTCCAAATTGAGTCATTCCATAGAACTTGTTTCCTGAAAAAGTCAGTGAACCAAACGGAACAGCTCCACTTGTATCGTTAAAGCTATAAAGAGGGGTGTATTGGGCATTAGCTGAAATGGTTGTTAAACCAAGCAATACAATAAAGAGAAAAAACTGTTTTTTAAGCATTATCCTTTTGTATTAATCCTGCATATTCACCAATCCATTCTTTACCCGACAAAATTGAATATAAATGCTGCTGCATAAAATCTGAATATATTTTCAAGGTAGCCCCCAGGTTTTCCTGGTTTATAGTATTGGGTATAACCATATAAGGGTACTCGCTCATTATTAATTGCTTTACATTAAATGTCCTTCTTTTTAAGGTAAACCACTCGTTATAGACCACAATATAAAATTCACACTTTTTTTCCAGCTGCAATTCCATAACAAATAAAACTTTTCTTTTAAACCTGGCAGAAGTATAGCTAATACAAATTTCTTTGCCGTAATCACCAACATTTAACTTATACCCCAAACGACGGCTTAGGAAATGAAAGTTCCTAAACACTTCAAGTGTCAATAATTCAAAAGAGTTAACTTCAATATTCATTATGTTTATCTATTGTTCAAAAGTGGTTATTCTTCAATAATCGATCATCTAATATCGTGTTTTTACTGAATAGCAACTACTTGACCTGCCTTATAACAAAAAATTGCGAGATTTTAACTATATTTGTTACCCATAAAAAACGTGCCCAATTATTAGAGCATTTATTATGCAAAAAGCAATCTTTATTATACTCTGCTTGCTCTTTACATTTTCATTGCATTGCTCGGCGCAGCAGCATGCATCCAGAAAAGATCCCTCAGAAAAATATGCAAGTCATGATTCATACCATGGCAATAAGGCAAGCCACTCCGGAAAGTTTACAAAGGAGCATGCGCACTTTATAGATAACAGACGCAAAAAACAACAAGAAAAGAATGAACAACGCAAGAGTGAGGCTGAAGGTGCAGGAAAAGAGCTATCCGTTCATGACAAAGCATTAGGCAGGAGCCGCACCCGTACTACCCGCCATGAGAGTTATAGTTCAGGTGGTGGTTATAAGAAAAGCCATACCGATTATAAATCTACCGGGTTAACACATCATGCCTAAGTTCCCACTAAGCCTATTTATTTTATTTATACTCTTATATTTTATGCCTTGCATAATGCAAGCTCAAAACAGTAAAAGGATAATTACTCCTCAAGATTCTACCCGCAAAGAAGCTCTTGACCTGGGCACCATATTCAGCAGCGATACTATTACTATAACTGTAAGCGTATCGGCTTGCTTTGGCGGAGAAGAATATGCATTATCGTTAATTCGCCTGAGGAGTAATTATGCATTTGCTTTCACCGACAAGCATGGCAAGGATAAAACAGAAAGAAGCGGATCTATATTACCAAGCAGCTTGGAATACATAAAGGAAGTATTTGAAAAAGGAATTTACATTGGAAATAATAACACCTGCACCACCAGCAGCTATATTACTGCTACAGGCAGAAAGCGTAAAGTTGCTTTTATTGATGGACGCTGCAGCCCAACCGACGATAGCTTTAAAAGGCTGAAACAAATTATAATGCCGGGAGAATAAAGCCAAATTATTGCTTACTAAAACTAAAATACGACAGATCAATTTTAGAAATAAGGTCGGGCCAGGTTTCATACGTACCGGTTCCCTTTTTAATTGGCATAACAGTTGTTCTCACCCATTTAGTGTATGCATATAGATATATTTTAACCATATAATTTAAATCGTAAGGGAAAGGATTTTTGGTGATCTTCAACATGCTCATTTTAAGCTTACCGCTATCAATTACCTGGGTAAAACTAATTTCCAATGTCTTATCTGGGTTTAGGTTTTCCTTCACCGTTTTCACCGAACTAATAACCCCGTCCTTCTGTTCTATTTCCATAAATACCTTTTCGCCGGGATACAGCAGCAAAGAATTATCGGGCATTATAAAAGGCGATTGCTTAATAATGGTACGTAATACATGGGCAGTATCCTCTACATATAACTTCAGCACGAATTGATTGCGGCTCGGCAGGTCATTATCTTGTGCCATGCAGCATAATGCTATACATAAACCCAATAATGAAAAAGTCACTTTTTTCATAGTGCAAATATCATGTTTTTATAAACACCTGATATTAGTATTGGGCATTGAGATATTAGTAAAACATCTAACCACTTTATACTCACTACTCAATACAAATACTGAATTAAATCTCTATATTTGAAATAATGCATACACATAACCCATGCGCATAAAAACATTACTCCCTTTCCTTGTTTGCTCAATTCTATTTACTGTTATTGCAAAAAGCCAGTCTCCTTCCATATTATGGCGCTTCAATACGCACGATGAATCATTTGGCAACGCTGCCATGGCAGGCTTGAAAGGAGATGGTTCATTACAAATTGCATTTAGCTGCTATTGGGGCGACAGTAATATATATGTATTGAACGCTACTGACGGTTCTTTAGTATGGAAACAGAATATGGGCGGATGTAACGATGCTGCCCCAATTATTTATGATATTGATGGAAAAGGGAAACCAGATGTAATACTGGCATCGTCGTGCAACCCGGTACTTACCTGCTTTACAGGCGCCACAGGGGTAATAAAATGGCAAACACCTTTTGGCGGGACGGACTCCCCTCCCTCTATTGCCGATATAGATGGCGATGGTAAACCTGAGATACTTACAGGCGATTTTGAAGGCAATTTGAATTGCTTTACTGCCGATAGCGGGAAACTGAAATGGAAAGTATCTGTAGATTCTAATGCTGCCATTGAAGCAGCACCGGCACTGGTAGATATTAACGGAGACGGGCACCCCGATATTATTGTCTGCACCTGGGCATATGGCGGTAGCGGTGATAGTACAGCAGTGTATGCATACGATGGAATGACCCATAAACTCTTGTGGAAGAATCCCTTACCTACCGATGTTATTTATCACGGCGCTGCTTTTGCCGATGTAACCGAAGATGGCACTACCGACCTTGCCATAACCTCTTACGACGGAAACGTTTACCTCTTGAAAGGTTCTGATGGATCACTGGAATGGAACTACCCCACTCCGGGCCTTGCTTATATTGCCGACCCTGTAGTAATTGGCGATATAAATAACGACGGACACCTTGAACTGGTTTATATAAACGGAGACGGAGAAGTTGATGCATTAGACAGGTTTGGGAATTTTAAGTGGAGTTTTATGATGCCTGCAGGGCAATCATCTTTTTGTGGTGCATCATTAGCAGATGTAAATAACGACGATACACTTGATGTGATTTTTGCAGGAAGTGATGGCAGTTTGTATGCTTTGAATGGCAGCCGCGGCAATCTGCTATGGAGCATAGATCTACGTGCTGATTACGGAGATTCGCTATATGAGTTTGAGCATGGCGCTATTATCAATAGCTTTAAGCAAGACGATACACTTGATATTTTTATTGCAGGCGGGCACACCTATTACCCCAATATAGACAGTGACTTTGGAAGGGCATATGCTGTTAAGGTTGGCCTTGGCAAAACCAGCTGGACCATGTTTCAGCATGACTATACACGGAGCAATTGCGTTTGCAACCCAGCGCCTAATGCTGTTAATGAATTAAGAAACAATACTGAAGAACTACGAGCATATCCTAACCCCTTTACCGATAATATAAACTTCAACATAAGCCTAACTGCAGATATGCCTGTGTCGGTAAAAATATATTCAGCACAAGGCACAGTGGTAAAAACTTTTGCCGATAAAAAACTCAGTACGGGCAATTACCAGTTTACCTGGAACGGAACAAATGATGGCGGCAGCAAACTTGCACCCGGCGTTTACTATTGCCGCATTATTGCCGGTAGTAAAACTAGCGTAAGGAAGGTAGTTTTGATGAAATAAGAGCCAGCTTTTCTTCTCGGGTTAATTTCTTAAAGGCATATTCAGCTTTAGCCGCTTCACTCTTGTCCTTGTACTTCCATTTCCTTTTTAATACTACAGGCAACCTTGCCCTGGTGTATTTAGCGCCTTTCCCCGAATTGTGTTTCGCTACCCGTTCCTTTATATTATTGGTAATTCCGGTATAAATACTGCCATCGGCACATTCAAGCATATATACATACCACTTTTCCTGTTTATCCTTTTTCACTACCATTGCATTGAAGTTTAAAATTAGCTTATTTGTCATTGGCTCATATATTGACTATCTTTGGAAGAATCAATATCCCCCTTGCATTTATGGAAACCAACGAAATAGTGTACGAGATAAAAAACTTAATGCCCAAAAAGTACACACCCAATGTAAAAATGCGCTATTCGCCCTATACATTTCAGGCTGAACAAATAGATAATAAGTGGGGTATTTTTCTGCACTATGATCTTGATCTTATCCGCAAGAATGATGTGGCACATGAAATATTCACCTGGAAAGTTTCAAACCTTGCCAAAGGCGAAGAGATATTAAATGCTATTTACAGAATTAAAGGAATCACACTGGAACAAGGCCATAAGGAGTTATCGGAACAGATTGCAGAACTTGACCTTAGCCACCGCAAAAACCTGTATATAGGTTTCTTTTACGATAAGTAGGCTTACTTTGCCTTTCTATGCAGAATAAACAGGTTTTGGGGGCCATTAGGTAAATAGCAATTGCAGGCAAATGGCTTTACGTAGTCATACCCATCAACAGGGCCAAAGGTTACAAGGTATTCATCATCATCTACAAACCACCAGCTTTTATCAGTACTAAAAGATACTGATGATGGCCCAATGCGCCAGCCATTGTATTCATATCCTCCGTCAATAAACATGGGAGATACTTTCATTTCCTTATTCAGGTAATTCAATGCTTTCCAGCGTGCGCGGTTCCACTCCAGGTAATCGTGTGTGGCACAAGAGCTAAATAATGCTAATGAAGCAATGAATATGGCAGAAAATATAAAGGCTGGCATCTTTACGGATATTCCTTTCTTATCACCCGCTACAATAAGCAAGGCGCTAAGTGGAATAAAAGCGAGCAGGTACCTGTCGAAGTAGGCATCAGATACGAACATAAGGAAAGCATAACCAAGGAAAAAGAACGCAACGAAAACCCAACTGAACGATGTTTCAGATAATTCCTTACTGCGGTATTCTTTAAATATGGTTGCAATGGTTGAACCTATGTTAATTAACAGCAATAGCCCACCCAGCAATGCCAGCCACCAAAACACATGTAATAAACCAGAAGGCATTCCATCGGTATTGTTCAGATGTAAAAAAGTAGTATCCCTGAGGGTTTTAGGGCCAATAAAATAGTCATTGAAAACATTTCCAATAGGAAAGCATCCCCACCGGTTTATTAGCGAGGGCAAAAACAGTAATACCAATACACCCGCTCCAATTTTTTGCCGTGCAGATAGCTTTGTAATTGCATTTACAGTTATCACAAGCAAAAGCGGAAGAAGAAAGAAGCCTGCGTAATAAATTATATCGCCACTGCGCACGTATATATTATTAGCTATTTGCCCAGTTTGACTTAGCAGACCAGTAATGGTAGAACCCTGATAAGGCTGAAGCGGTGAACCAATATACACCAGCCATTTTAAAGCACCATATAAGGCAAGGGCTGAAAGAATTGCAGGAATAAAGCTTGAGACATAGCCTTTCCATTTAGGTTTATTCTTTAAAATTAAGGTAATGCCATATGCTAATGGTATTACTACCCCAAACTGTCTTATTAGTGTAGCAATGATGGATAATGCAATAGCCAAATACAAGAATTTCGATTGAGCCCTTTGCAAATAACGTGTATAGAAAAAAACAGAGAAGAAAGAAAAAGCAAGGAATGGAACATCGGTCATAAATGTATTGGCAAGGGAAAAATAAAGCGGGTTAACCATAACTAATAATGCCGCCAGGAATGCAATGCGCTTGTTATTACTAAAATTATACACAAGTAAATAAAATACTATAATACCTGCTAAGCCCAGTACTAATGTAGATATGCGTAATGCAGTAAATGAAAAACCAAAAGGAAGGCAAAAAATGCTACCCCAAAATACCTGGGCACATAATACAGGGGAATAGTAATCGGGGGAATAATAAAAACCATGCTGTATAAGATATTGAACCGGGCGTGAATACATCCAATCATCGTTTAGCGGAAAATTGCCAATGGGATTAACTATGGCAAGCATTACCAGCCATATCAATACCAATGCAGAAATAAAAAGGGAGTGGCCTTTATTCATTCACCAAAAATAGGAAAAGAGCGAGAAATGAACGATAAGTAACAAACTATGAGCTATGAGCGGCGAAGCCCACATGAACACAAATAAGAATAAAAGAGTTGTGAATAATTACTTTAATTCATCTATTTCTGTATAATTAATTTACCACTTCCTAGAACATTGCTATTTTCTGCAATAATTCGGTAAAAGTAAACCCCACCAGGTTGATTGCTTAAATCAATCATACAGTCACCCTGAGCTCGTCGAAGGGATTCTTGATATATCTTTTCGCCCAGAACACTATATATTTCCAATAAAGACTGACGACTGTTTACTGAAGACCTGATTGTAAAACGCCCATCACTAGGATTCGGAAAAACATTTACATCTCCCCTATTATCTTCAACACTATTCATAGCCAAAGGTCCACCCCATTGTGCAATGTTATTTGCTTGTACTCCTCCTGCACTATCAAAAAGCCCCCCTGCATACAAAACTGAATTATATGAGCAGAAAGATGAGACTGGGGTTCCGTAAATACCCATACCTGAACCAAAAGTTCCCCAATTTGTTCCATTCCAAAAAGCAACGTCATTTGCCTTTATTCCTCCAATACTGTCAAATGATCCTCCAACGCATACTGCCGAATCATAGACGTATAATGCATAAACACTATTGGGAATTAATTTACTGACGCCTGTAACACCTGTTCCGACAAGGCTCCACAAAGTGCCATTCCATTTATAAAGTATTCCCATTTGCCCACCCTTATGAAACGTTAATAACCCTCCCGCATATAGTTCTCCATTAAAAACTGTAAAGGCGCAAATAAAAGAATCTTTTATTCCAGAACCTAAGGAAGCCCATGTTGAGCCATTCCACATGGCTATATTCTTTGCTTGCACTCCTCCCGCACTATCAAAATACCCTCCTGCATATAAATTACCTTTATACACGCTCAAAGAATATACTGCCGCATATGCTTCTCCATTTATAGAACCAACAGGTGACCAAACTGAACCATTCCACATTGCAATATTCTTTGTAGGCTGGCCACCAGCACTGTCAAAATACCCGGCCACATATAAGTTGCCATTATATACTGTCATTTCATTAATTGAACCTTTGCTTATTCCCAAGCCTAGGGATGACCATGCAGTTCCATTCCATTGCGCTATATTGCTATATGGCACTCCTCCCGCACTATCAAAGCTACCACCAACTATTAAATCACCATTATACGTAGCAAAGGCGTTTATCTCTCCATTTACGTTACTGACAATATTCCAATTCACGCCATCCCAAGTCGCTATATTATTTGCCAGCTGGTTTCCCGCACTATCAAATATTCCCCCCACATACAGGGCGCCTTTATAGTTTGCCAAGGCATAAATTCCGTTTCCAGAATTTCCTTCATTATTACTAATAACTCCATGTTGCACACTATCCCATTGCGCAAGACAAAATGAAAATCGAAAAATCGATGACAGTGTAATTAGTATGCTTCTTTTCATAGTGGAGGTATTTGTTCATACAAATGTAGCTCCCCAAATGATAATTTAAAGGTGCAGTTATTGAATAGCTGGTTTGACTTAGTGAACGGTTAAAACAAAGGGGTAAACAACAGTCAACTATTCGTGCTTTTCAGGCAGTACCTTGAATTTTGCAGGATATTTATTATACCCAAAGTTCGATGAAATGATAACCTTCACGATATCTACATTCCCATATATGTCAGTCTTGAATTGCCAGTTATCGTAATCGAACAATATCCAGCCAAGCTTTGCGGGTCTGTTGGCAACATCCATACTACCAAAGTATGCAAGTAGTTTATCTTGTATATATACTTTATTTAAGTTCAAAAAGCCTTGCCTCCCACTCGCAAAGTTCAATACTACCAATCTATCTCCGCTTCTCTTTATGGCAATTGCATTCTCAACTAAAGTAAGTTTTGTTTCTTCAGCGGGAGAAGCCATATCCTCATATACATCTTGCACGTAAATAGGATAAGCCCTTAATGCACTGACTGCAGGCACCATTTCACTCTTCTTATCAGGCACTGCCAGAGGCACACCAAATTCATTGGTAGAATTGATCCTGTTTATCAAATAGATTTTACCACGTACATTACCCAACATTGGCAAGTTTGAATCAGCAGTATTATAGATTGGATATTTAGATATTTCTGAAAGCAATGCTGAATACACATTCTCCTTGTCATCGCTTTTATTCCAGTCATCAATCTTCAAGGTCATTACAATAAACTCGCTCGGGTGCCTGGTAAGGAAGTCTTTGCATTCGTCAAGTACCGACGTAAATGATTGGTATTCATTAAAACCCCATGTTCCACCAAACACATCGCCATGGCAGGTAGCAAAGGTGTAATTAGGAGAATCGCCTTTTACTTTTAGCCTTATATCCAACAACCTTATCCCCGACTCTAACTGTTCCGGTATGGTGTTACTGTGGCAGGCGTAAGGGGTAGACCCTTTAGGATTTATGGCTGCAGCATCGTGTGAGCCGGGTAGATTAATATCGCCAATTGAAACGCTATCGGCTATATCTATCAGCCAATTAGAGTTATCGGTGTGCTTTAAGGGCGCTTGACCAAATGCGGTAAGAAATAAGAAAGTGAAGAGAGCGTATAATAATGGTAGTTTCTTCATACTCCTCAAAAGTATGAAAGAACCTTAAAACAACTACTATTTACCCTCCTGCTGCGCACTTACAATCTTCTCCCAGCCTCTTGTACCTGCAGCCACACCTAATACCACCAGCATAGCATTCCACATTTCAGATGGTATAGTAATGGCCTGTAAACCTGCTTTGGCAAAGTATGGGAGTAAAATGTAATTATTGATTATTACTCCTGAGAAAGTAATACCAACCAGTGGCCTCCAGCTCCATTGCAGCCAGTGTTCGCTTTTGGCTTCAGTCTGCATGGTGTCGTTTACGGCTTTAATTACATCATTGTCTTTATCGCGCATTTGCAACTCATAATTATAAAGTGCTTCCTGCGCTTTTTGTTTGTCTTCCGGTGTTTTTACAATGCCTGTATCTTCCAATACATTCATAACACCACCTGCAAGGCCTTTATCGCCAAATATGGCTTTGCTTATAGCTGATACTGGATTTAAATTGCTTAGAATACTCATGACATATAAATGAAAAGTGAATAATGATAAGTGAAAAGTGGTGAAGCAAATATTTTTAGTTTTTAACTCTTAACTTTTCATTTAAATAAGATCTCCGAACCGGAGTACTATGTGGCATTGTGTAAAAGAACGTTTTAAGAATACTACCTCCGGCCCGGGTTACCTTATTTAGAATACAAAATTATTAATATATTATTACATATATGTAACAATGAAGTATAGTTATGAACAACCCACCCACAGTTACAAAGATTTAGGTATTTTCGGCTATTGTGATTCTATCGTTTTTTATCTTTATCATCCCTGTAGGTTAAATACATGAAAAGGCTATTATTATATTCTTCATTCTTGGTCCTTAGCTCTTCACTTTGTTCCGCCCAAAACAAAAAGAGTGAATCCCTCCGCAATTTGCTGAAAACCGAGAAAGAAGATACCAGCAGGGTTAAAACATTAAACAACCTAAGCTGGGAATTAGATAACCTGGGTTTTCTGCCTTCGGCCGACTCCTGTGCCAACGAAGCTCTATTACTTTCTAAAAAGCTTAATTACAAGAAGGGAGAAGCGAATGCTTACAAGTACCTCGGTATTATTGCCGCCGACCAGGGCAATTATTCTCTGGCATTAGATTATGACTATAAATCATTAACACTAGACCAACAGATAAACGATAGATTCGGTGTTGCATCTAACTTCTGCAATATCGGGAATATCTACTTTTCGCAGAAGGATGAACTAAAAGCACTTGACTGTTATATAAAAGCCCTTGCTATAACTAAGGAAATGAAAGATACGGTAAGTATTGCCAACAACCTTTGCAATATTGGGAATGTATACGAAACGCAAGGCAACTATTCTAAGGCTATTGACTATTACAACCAATCGGTTGTATTGAGTGAAAAAATAGGATTTACCAGCAGCCTTGCCTCTAACTATGGCAATACCGGCGATGCTTATTATGATGAAGCGAATACGCCAGGGACCTCTAAAACAAAAATGGATTCCTTATATAAACTGGCATTTACCAGTTATACAAAAGCAATGGCCCTCTACAAACAAATTGATGAAAGGGCAGGCGTTGCAACCGGCTACTGCAACCTGGGAGCAATATATGTATACTTGAAAAACTTCAGTTATGCCAAAGCATATCTTGATTCTGCACTTACCCTCTCACTACAAATGGGCGATAAACCTGCCCTGGCGGCCACTTACAGGGGCCTGATTGCATATGATAGCGCAACCAATAATTATAAACAGGAAGCAGAAGATTATAAAACGTATATAAAGTATAACGACAGTTTAGTGAACGAAGCCAACACAAAAAAAACGGTACAGGCTGAAATGAGTTACGAGTTTGAGCAGCAGCAGGCAAAAGCAAAAGCCGAACAAGATAAGAAAGATATTCTGACAGAACAGGAACGTAAAAAGCAGGCACTAATACGTAATGCATTTATAGGCGGCTTTATACTTATGCTTGTACTTGCCTTTTTTATATACAGGGGCTACAGGCAAAAACAGAAAACGAATGCCATTATTACCGGACAAAAGAAAGAAGTGGAACATCAGAAGGCCATAGCGGAAGAAAAGAACAAGGATATTACGGCCAGCATACGCTATGCATCGCGCATACAGCGTGCATTACTAACCACCGATGAATATATAGGCCAACACTTGCAAGAATATTTTATTCTGTTTAAACCAAGGGACATAGTAAGCGGGGACTTTTATTGGGCATTTGTAACCGACAAGCGGTTTTACATTGCCTGCTGCGACTGTACAGGACATGGCGTACCGGGGGCTTTTATGAGCCTGCTTAATATCTCAATGCTGAATGAATCGGTAGTGGAAAGAAAGATTACCCGCCCCGATCTTATATTAAATGCCATACGCACCAGTGTAATAAATGCACTTAATCCCGATGGTAAATCGGAGACTAAAGATGGCATGGACTGTTCACTTGCAGCTATAGATTTTCAGAATAATATGCTGCACGCCGCTTGTGCTAATAACCCGGTTTGGATAATACGAGATGGTCAGTGCACTGAGTTAAAACCAGATAAAATGCCGGTAGGCATACAGGACATGGAACAAAAACCCTTTACCCTGAAAAGCTTTGAACTTAAAAAAGGTGACTGCATTTACCTGTTTACAGACGGTTATGCCGACCAGTTTGGAGGGCCAAAAGGAAAGAAATTCAAATATGTGCAATTACAGGAGTTATTAGTTTCAAATGCTTATAAACCTATGAAAGATCAGAAAAGTATTCTCGATGCACAATTTGAAAGCTGGAAATATAGCCTTGAACAGGTTGACGATGTATTAATGATTGGAATAAGAGTTTAAGTGAAAAACTAAAAATGAAAAGTGGAAAATTAAATACAAAGTTTATAGTGAAATGGGTATTA
The DNA here is from genome assembly GCA_035485295.1 of Bacteroidia bacterium. Lineage (GTDB taxonomy): Bacteria > Bacteroidota > Bacteroidia > JABEUT01 > JABEUT01 > JABEUT01. The sequence continues at coordinate 8,990 of DATHOD010000004.1, read as the reverse complement.
TGCTTTTCACTGTTCACTATTCACTATTCACTTGTTACAGCACAAAGCAGAAAAATAGATTCTTTACAAAATGTACTGAAAACAGGACCTGAGGATACCAATAAAGTAAACCTGCTTAATTTATTGTGCGAACAGCTGAAAGAAATAAGCAAATACGATAGCTCAATGGCTTGTGCAACACGAGCAAAATTACTGGCTGAAAAACTCGGGTTTGAGAAAGGAAGGGCACTGGCTCTTAGAAATATCGCAGTAGCTTTTTGGTCACAGGGCAATTATGCAAAGGCCCTGGAATATAGTACGCTTGCGCTTAATGAAAGCAGGAAAATTGGCAACAAAACCATTATGGCAGCTTCGCTTGGCAGTATAGGTACTATATATGAAAGCGAAGGCGACTATCCGAAGGCGTTGGAATATGATCTGCAATCGTTAACCATTAGTCGCGAAATTGGTAATAAACAAAGTACAGCCACCACATTAAGCAATATTGCAATTGTATATTTTGACCTGGGTAACCGTAAAGAAGCACTGGATTATGCTCTTAAAGCATTAGATATTTATGAAGAAAAGGAAATACGCGATTCGAGTAACATAGCACGCAGCTACGGCAATATAGGTAGCCTGTATGTAGATGCTGGAAATTATGCAAAGGCCATAGAATATGATTCTATGGCATTGGTTCTATACAGACAATTAAAAGATAAAGACGGGATTGGCATTAACATGGAGAACATTGGAATTGTTTATGAAAATGAAAAAGATTATCCAAAGGCCCTCGCTTATAATTTTGATGCCCTGGCCATATACAGAGAAATAGGAGACCAAAGCGGCATTGCATATACCCTTATTGATATTGGCAGTATATATACCAGGGACCGTCAATACTCAAATGCACATGCGTTTCTCGATTCAGGATTAATTACTGCAACTAAAATTGGCGAAAAAGCATCCGTTCAATATGCATACCAATACCGCTCAACATTAGATAGCTCCATGGGCAATTATAAGGCAGGGCTGGAAGATTACAAGAACTACATTCTTTACCGCGACAGCCTTGTAAATGAAGCTAACACAAAGAAAACCGTACAGGCTGAAATGAATTATGAATTTGAACAACAACAATTAAAGGAAAAGGCAGAACAGGACAAAAAGGATGCTGTTGCAGCTTCTGACAGAAGAAGGCAGAACATAGTTATTGTATCAATTAGCGTGGGACTGGTACTGGTGCTAATGTTCTCGGTGCTTCTGTTAAACAGGTTCAGGATTACACAACAGCAGAAAAAAATAATTGAAGAACAAAAACATATAGTTGAAGAAAAGAACAAGGATATTACCGACAGTATTCACTATGCATCTCGTATACAGCGCGCATTACTCACTACAGATGGGTATATTAGCAAATACCTACCCGAGCATTTCATTCTATTCAAACCTAAAGATATTGTAAGCGGAGATTTTTATTGGGCCTACTCTACTCCCCACTCTGCTTTCTTGCTTTGTGCCGGCGATTGCACAGGCCATGGCGTACCGGGTGCCTTTATGAGCTTGCTTAATATTTCAATGCTGAATGAAACTACTATAGAAAAGAAAATCCACTCCCCTGCAGCTATACTTGATGATGTAAGGGAACATATTATAAAAGCCCTGAATCCTGAAGGAAAAGATACAGGTAGCAAAGATGGTATGGACTGTGTTCTTTGCTCTTTTGATTTTGCAAACAAGAAGTTAGATTTTGCATGTGCCAACAATCCTTTATGGATAATCAGGGGAGCAGAATTAATTGAATTCAAACCCGATAAAATGCCTGTAGGCATTCAAGGTGAAAAGAACCTGCCATTTACACTACAATCAACCACATTGCAAAAAGGCGATCTTGTTTATATCTTTACCGATGGTTATGCCGACCAGTTTGGTGGGCCAAAAGGGAAAAAATTTAAGTACAAAGCATTGCAGGAAAAAATACTGGCTATAAGCCACAGGCCATTGGCTGAACAACGAAACATACTTAATGATACATTTGAGCAATGGAAAGGTAATTTAGAACAGGTAGATGATGTATTAATGATTGGGGTTAGAATATAGTTATGAATTATGAGTTATAAATTATGAATAGAGTACTCAGGAACTTTAAACTTTCAACTTTCAATTTACAACTTGTAATTTGCTTTTCACTATTCACTGTTCACCATTCACTTCTTTCCGCCCAGAATAGAAAGATAGACTCGTTGCGCAGTGTATTGAAAGCAGCACAGACAGATACGGGCAAAGTAAGTGCCCTTAATAATTTATGTGAGGCCATGTGGAGAACAGGCTATTACGATAGCTCTATGGCAAATGCTTTACGTGCCAAAGCTATGGCTGAGAAAATAATCACATCAACAGATAGCCTGATTATTAAAGCCGGAAAAAATGGCTTAGCAGGTGCCGACAAGGTTATCGGTATAATATTCAGGCACCGCGGCAATTTCCCAAAAGCATTAGAGTATGAACTTGATGCCCTCGCATTATGTCAGCAAACAGGCAATGCAGATGGCATTGGATCGAACATGGGTAATATTGGTATTATCTATTGGAACACAGGGAATTTCGACAAGGCTCTTGAATATTATTTGAAAGCATTGGATATAAATACCGCTTCGGGAAATAAACTGCATATGGCTGCTAACATTGGCAACATTGGCATATTGTACAGGCTTAAAGGAAATTACACAAAAGCCCTTGAATATGAAAGAAAGGCCCTTGAACTGCAAAAGCAGATTGGCGACAAATCGGGTGTAGCAACCAATATGGGAAATATTGGGCTTATTTACCTACATGAAGGCAGATACGACTCATCATTGATATATGATTTAAGAGCGCTTGTTATATTAAAGAAAATTGGCGAACAAGGTGGTATTGCCATCAACTATAGTAATATAGGCAATACGTATATTTATCTGAAAAATTACACCTTATCAAAAGCATACCTCGATTCTGCTATGAACCTTGCTAAGAAGTTGAATGAAAAAGAACAGATAAAAAACATATACGGAGATATGTATGATCTGGATAGCGCAACCGGTAATTACGCACAGGAGGTAAAAGATTTCAAGAGTTTTATTACCTACCGCGATAGCCTTATAAATGAAGCTAACACCAAGAAAACGGTAGAAACGGAAATGAATTACGAGTTCGATCAAAAGCAGGCTATGGAAAAAGCGGAACAGGATAAAAAGGATGCAGTAACGGAACAGGAACGCAAGAAACAAATGGTGATTCGCAATGCGTTTATGGCTGGTTTTGTATTAATGATAGCATTAGCATTCTTCATTTTTAGGGGTTATAGGCAGAAACAAAGGGCACATATTATAATTACCGAACAGAAAAAAGAAGTAGAACAGCAGAAAGCAATTGTAGAAGAAAAAAACAAGGATATTACTGCCAGTATACGTTACGCATCGCGCATACAACAGGCTTTACTTACTACAGAAGATTATATTGGCAAACACCTGCAGGACTATTTCATACTATTTAAACCACGTGACATTGTAAGCGGTGATTTTTACTGGGCATATTCAGAAAAGGGAATTTTATATTTTGCCTGTTGTGATTGTACCGGGCATGGTGTACCAGGTGCATTCATGTCATTGCTGAATATTTCAATGCTGAATGAATCAGTTGTAGAAAGAAAAATAACCAGCCCCGACCTTATACTGAATGCCATACGTACTAGTGTTATTAACGCATTAAACCCCGATGGCAAATCAGAAACTAAAGATGGCATGGACTGCTCTTTAATCGCCTTGGATACTCAGAAAGGCACGCTACAAGTTGCTTGTGCCAATAACCCAACATGGATCATTTCTTCTCCTCTAGCTGAGCGTAAGTTAACTGAAATAGCACCCGATAAAATGCCTGTGGGTATACAGGATGTGGAATATAAGCCATTCACTTTGAATACAGTTAACTTAAAAAAAGGTGATTGCGTTTATCTATTTACCGATGGCTTTGCTGATCAGTTTGGTGGTGAAAAAGGTAAAAAATTCAAATACAAACAATTGCAAGCTCTCCTGATTGCCAATGCTCACAAACGCATGAGTACCCAGAAGGAAGTATTGAACAAAGCCTTTGAAGAATGGAAAGGTGGCCTTGAGCAAGTAGATGATGTGTTGGTAATTGGAATAAGGGTGTAATTTCGAATTGAAAATTGAGAGTTGAGAATGGAAAGTTATTCTACACAAAAGAAGCGTAATTACAAAGGCAAACTATATTGTCAATGGTCCGCTCTCAATTGTAAATTCTTACTTTGCTTTTCACTTTTCACTTTTCAATATTCACTTCTCTCAGCGCAAAGCAGAAAAATTGATTCTTTAAAAAATGTTCTTAAAACAGAACACGACGACACCAATAAGGTGAACACCTTAAACCAAATCAGTGAAAAACTTTGGAGGCGGTCTTTTTATGATTCTGCCCTGGTTTACTCCGCCTCTGCAAAAACCCTGGCCGAAAAATTAGAATATAAAAAGGGAGATGCTGCTGCACTGCGCAACTCAGCCATTGTATATTGGTACCAGAGTAAATACCCACAAGCCATGGACTACCAGGAAAAGGCATTGGTAATAAACCGTGAAATAGACAATAAAGCCGGTATAGCAGCAAACCTTAGCAATATTGGAAACATATTCAAAGACGAAGGTGATTTGGTTAAGGCACTTGATTACTACACACAGGCTCTTAAAATAGACGAGGAATCGGGTAACTCTTCCAGAGAGACAGGTGAACTGGGCAATATTGGAATCATTTACCACATGCAGGGTGATTATCCTAAATCGCTTGATTATTACTTACGGGCCTTAAAAATTGCAGAGGAACAAGGCGACAAAACTGAAATAGCGCGACATATGGCCAATATTGGCAATATATATGTAGATGAAAATGATTACCCGAAAGCCTTGGATTACTATCTGAAGTCGTTAAAGCTAGACGAAGAAATGGGAGATAAAAGCGACATAGCTACCGACCTGGGTAATATTGGAAATGTATATTCTGACCGTAACGATCTGCCTAAAGCTTTAGACTATTACACCCGTGCATTAATTATGGCAAAAGCTATTGGCGATGCAAAAATGCAAGCGGTAGATCTTACCAGTATAGGGAATATTTACGAAGCAAGACACTATAGGGATACGGCATACAATTATTACTTACAGGCTTTGAAAATAGACCAGGAGATTGGAAGCAAAGATGGAATGGCAGGTGACTATGCCAGCATTGGTAACGTTGATATGAAACTGGGAAAATTTAAAGAAGCAGAAGCATTCATTAAGATAGCCCTTGCCCTGAACGACAGTATGGGAGCATTAAATGACGTGAGACTGAATGAACTTCAGCTGAGTATGTTATATGATACAACAAAGCAATATAAGCTATCGTTGGAGCATTATAAAAAATCGACAGCCCTGAATGATAGCATATACAATAAAGATAAAAGCAATGCTATAACCAGGAAGGAAATGAGTTTCCAGTTTGAAAAGAAAGAAGCATCGGAAAAAGCAGAACAAGACAAGAAGGACGCGATTGAAAGAATAGTACGTTACACGCTTTTGTCAGGGATTGCTCTTATGCTCATCTTTTCATTTTTCATATACCGGGGCTATAGCCAGAAGAAAAAAGCAAACGCTATAATTACACTTCAAAAGGAAGAAGTAGAGAAACAAAAAGAATTAATTGAATTACAGAAATCAATTGTAGATGAAAAGAACAGCAATATCACCGCCAGTATACGCTATGCATCGCGCATACAGCATGCCCTCTTAACTACAGAAGACTATATTGGTAAACACCTTCCTGAATACTTTATACTTTTCAAACCACGTGATATTGTTAGCGGAGATTTTTATTGGGCGTTCCAAGCCCCCCCACCCCCCGAAGGGAGAATTTCTGAGACAATGAACCCTCCTTCGGAGGGCAGGGAGGCCAGTCTTTTTTACCTCGCTTGTTGCGACTGCACCGGCCATGGAGTACCAGGTGCGTTTATGTCCTTGCTTAATATCTCCATGTTAAATGAAACAGTTATAGAACGAAAAATCACGAGGCCTGATCTTGTTCTGAATGAAATACGCACTAATGTTATAAAAGCCCTTAATCCTGACGGTAAGTCTGAAACCAAAGACGGAATGGATTGTTCCCTGTTGGCATTTGACTTAAAGAATAATAGACTACAGGTTGCCTGTGCAAACAATCCTGTATGGATAATAAGAAATGCCCCCCTAAATCCCCCCGAAGGAGGGATTGAAGAAGATTTTGGGTATGAGACTGCTGATCCAATTTTATATACATTACTGAAAAGTTTTGTAAAGGAACATAGAAGCGTTCCTACTGAAGCGGAAAATATTTTCTGGCAATTAGTAAGAGGCAAGAGTATTGAAAATTACAAATTCAGGCGACAACATATAATAGGGCAATATATAGTAGATTTTGTTTGCCTTAAAAGCAGACTTATTATTGAAATAGATGGACTAATTCACCAATTGCCCGAAAATAAAATGAGTGACGCAGAAAGAACAGCGTTCTTAAAAAAGAAAGGATTTGATGTATTGAGGTTTACAAATGATGAAATAATTGGGAATCCTGATGGAGTAATTAGTAGATTATTAGATGAACTTAAAATGCGGCCTTCAGATATCCCCCCTTCGGGGGGCGGGGGGGCCGTATTGATTGAGTTAATACCTGATAAAATGCCAGTAGGCATACAAGATGTAGAACATAAGCCGTTCACCTTACAAAATTTCAAACTGCAAAAAGGTGATTGCGTGTACACCTTTACCGATGGTTATGCCGACCAGTTTGGCGGACCAAAGGGCAAAAAACTTAAATACAAAACTTTCCAGGAAAAGTTGTCAGTCATCAGTCGTCAGCCAATGGAGAAACAGAAACAGGAATTAGAAACTATGTTTGAACAATGGAAAGGCAACCTTGAACAGGTTGACGATGTATTAGTAATAGGAATAAGGATATAATTAATAATTCTTTATAGTTTTAGTTTTTCACTTTTAACTGCATTACGTTTTATACTTTTGCAAAAAAAACTAAACCATGGGAATGATCAAAGAATTTAAAGAGTTTGCCATAAAAGGCAATGTAATGGACCTTGCAATTGGTGTTATAATTGGCGCCTCGTTCAGTAAGATCGTAAGCTCGTTTATTGAAGATATAATTACACCGCTAATTCTTAAACCTGCACTTACAGCCGCGCATATTTCAAGATTAGAAGAGCTTACACTTTTTGGTACGGTGAAGTATGGCAACTTCATTTCCACAGTCATTTATTTTATAATGATTGCGGCAGTACTGTTCTTTTTGATAAAAGCTATTAATAAATATAAGAGAGCAGACGCCGCTGTCCCTGCACCACCGGCTGAACCTACTACTACCGAGAAGCTATTGATGGAGATAAGGGATAGCCTTAAGAAGTAGTATTTACCCCTCTATATCTCCCCAATGCGGGGAGATATTTTTATATCCTCTTTTTAAGGAACCAATTCACTATTTTAGCATCCTTAATGGTAAACCATGCACAAAAAAATAGTTTTACTCGGCTCGGGTGAATTAGGAAAAGATCTAACCATTGCTCTTCAGCGTCTTGGGCAATATGTAGTTGCGGTGGACAGCTATGCTGGCGCGCCTGCTATGCAGGTAGCTCATGAATTTGAGGTAATTAATATGTTAGATGGTGATGCACTTGATAAGGTAATAGCCAAACACAAACCCGATCTTATTGTCCCTGAAATTGAAGCCATACGCACCGAACGTTTTTACGATTACGAAAAGCAGGGACATACTGTGGTGCCCAGTGCCCGTGCAGCTAATTTTACCATGAATCGTAAAGCTATACGTGACCTTGCTGCCAAGGAATTGGGCCTTCGCACTGCCAAGTATGAATATGCAACTACGCTGGATGAATTTACAAAGGCTGTAGAAAAAATTGGCATACCCTGCGTAGTAAAACCATTAATGAGTAGCAGCGGTAAAGGACAAAGTGTAGTAAAAACAAAAGATGATATTGAAAAAGCATGGAACTATGCCATGGCAGGTAGTCGTGGTGATTATAAGGAAGTGATTGTTGAAGAGTTTATAAAATTTCATGCAGAGATAACCTTGCTCACCGTTACACAACGCAATGGCCCTACCCTATTCTGTCCGCCTATTGGACATAGGCAGGAACGTGGCGATTATATGGAAAGCTGGCAGCCCTGTGTTATTAGCGAAGCTGATGTAAAAGCCGCAGAGGATATGGCTGGCAAGGTAACCAAGGCATTAACCGGTGCGGGTATTTGGGGTGTGGAATTTTTCCTGACGGATAAAGGAGTTTATTTCTCTGAGCTCTCTCCACGCCCTCATGATACAGGCATGGTAACTTTGGCAGGCACACAAAACCTAAGTGAATTTGAATTGCATGCACGTGCTATTCTCGGCTTGCCTATTCCACATATTACTTTAGAGAAAACCGGAGCATCGGCGGTAGTGCTGGCGACTGCAGAAAGCAGCAACAGGCCAACATACACAGGCGTGGAAGATGTATTAAAAGAGCCACAGACCGATGTACGAATATTTGGCAAGCCAACCACACGTCCATACAGGCGTATGGCCGTGGTATTGACTTACGACAAAGTAGGAGCTGATGTAGATAAAGTAAAAGAGCGCGCAATTGCTCTGGCGAAGAAAATCAAAGTAACTTCGCAGCATTAGTAACTAAAACATTTACCACTAAGGACACAAAGAAAATACACACTAAGAATCACAAAAAAATACTTGGTGTAACTTAGTGCTCTTAGTACCTTAGTGGTGAAAAATAAAAAATGAAATTGAAGTTTTTCACAATATTATTTTTGATTGTTAGATCTTCACTTGTTTTTGCACAGCAAGACAGTGGTTTTACAAACAAAGCAGAAGCAAAAAATCAATTGGCAAATGGATTAAAAGAAGGCAAATGGTGCGAGAATATTAAGGACATT
>DATHOD010000003.1:0-12695 GCA_035485295.1 Bacteroidia bacterium | reverse complement strand
CGCAGTATTGAGTATTGTGTATTTAATATTGGTTTCTAAGTACGCAATACTAATATCTAAAAGCTAAAAAAAATGTTCACCATACAAATAAACGGGATAGATAAATTGCAGGATACATTTGCACAGGCATCAGATGATCTGGTAGAACAAGTGCAGGAGGCTATTGCCGATACGAGCCAGCAATTGGTTGAGTTGGCAAAAGAAAATTGTCCCGTAAAGACAGGCAAACTGCGTGATTCAATTGCTGCTGAAATAAGCGACGATGGAATGAGTGCCACTATTACTGCCGATGTGTCTTATGCGCCGTATGTAGAATATGGCCCACACGCAAAGCCATTCCTTAATCCCGCTTTTGAAGAGATATCTCCGCAATTAGTATCTGTGCTTAGTGACGCACTAGGAATTTAATACTAACGACTGACCCCTAACCACTAATGACTAATACATGAAAGACTCCAGTAAAACAATCCGATCCGCAACCCCCTCTCTTATCTCCCCCCAAGAGGGGAGAAGCCTGTATGGCAGAGATGGAAAAATAAAAATATTATGAAAGATGCCAACAAGGTTATTCGGACAGCATACTATAATGCGCTGAATAATATAGTAACACTCAACTCAGCGGGTGTACCTTTATACGATCAGGTACCATCTGATTCTAAGTACCCCTATATGTATGTTTCCGATTTCACTGCAGTGGAAGATACTACTAAGGACTTCTTTGGGCAGAATGTGACCATTACATTAGTGGTGGCGATGAAGTATCCAGCCAACTTTGGAGGACAGAGCGATATAGATACTATTGCCAGCCAGGTATCGGGCATTGTACGCGGAACCATCACCACCTCTCAGCCTCTTTCATTTACTCCCGATTTTCAAAATGTAATAACGCAATTAGACCAGTCGAATTTCTTTAAACAAGAAGTTGCTGACGGTATTGTGTTTTACAGAACACTCAAGTTCAGACATCGCATTTCACAATTAACATAAGGGTATTGAGTAATGGGTATTGTGTATTTAGAATTCTTAATGCTAATCGCAATACTCACTACCCAATACTAAATACTAACAATAAAACAAAAACAACATGGCAAAAATTAATGGAACAAACCTGGTGGTGTATTTAAACACCGGCAGCGGACTGGAGCCCTGCAGCTTTTCGCAAGATTGCAAACTAAGCGTAGACATGGGTACAGCCAATGCAACAACAAAAGACAGTGCCGGATGGGACGAGATAATCGCTACCAACGGCAAATGGAACATGGATACTACAGGGCTGGTAGATTTTCACCCGAGTGGTGCACATAACGTATCCGACTTGTTTACATCGCTAACAGCTAAGACAACTGTAACTGTAGCGTTCTCGCTTACATCACCTACTACGGGCGATAAAAGCTGGAGTGGTGCGGCATACATTACCAAGCTGGAACAAAATGCAAAAGACAAAGATGTAGTGAGTTATTCAGTAACCTTTGAAGGTACCGGTGCGCTTACTATGGCAACAAGCTAAAAATAAGTGAAGAGTGAAGAACTAAAAGTGAAGAGTATAAATGCATTCTACTTTTAACTTTTCACTCTTAACTTTTAACTGATTGAAATATGATATTAGTAAATATAGGAGGCACGCAAAGGCCATTCAAGTTTGGATTTAATGCTATTGATATTTTTTGCCGTGAGCATAAAATTGGCATTGCGGAATTTGGCGAGCGTTTTGCACAGATAGGAAAAGGCAGTGCTACCATTGGTGAACTGCGTGATATTGTTTATGCCGGACTAGCCGGTGGGGCACTGAGTAGTGGAGAACCTATATCGTTTACCTGTTACCAGGTTGGCGACTGGATGGATGATCTGGCTGATGGTGAGCTTTCAAAAATGATGGAAGTCATAACTCAATCGGTATCCGTCAGCGGCAAAAAAAAAGCAGTAGAGACGGCTCATTCCAAAACGAAGGAGAAAGCGATAGGGAAGCGCCCATAGACTGGGATATGCTCTTCAGGCAAAGTTCACGTGCAGGTTTGTCCTATTCTGATTTTTGGAAAATGACTCCCTGTGAATGGGCCATGTGGATGGATGGTTACATGATGCATGAAGAAGACGAGTGGAGGAGGACCAGGGTTATTTATGCGCTTATCTACAACACCAACGTAGACCGCCATCACCAATTAAAACCTGAAGAGCTTATACCTCTGCCAAGTGACCATCATACTGAACTGGTCGAAGCACCAATAAGATACCCGACTGATGAAGAAAGGGAAAGGCTGTTGTTAAGGGATAAGGCTAAGAATTCTGAGCTCTCTTAATGATTATATGTACTTAGTTGTGCTTTGAAAGCGCTTATAGTACTTGGGCTGCATGAAAAATTAACCGTACTATTAGCTGTAATTGTTATAGGAGTAAAACAACATCTAAACTGTCCGTAAAACATAACTTCTACAGCAACTATTGTACACTGTAGCCCTTGAGGAGCATAATTATATGGAAAGGTTTTTCCTGTCCCTTGGTACACATGAACCATACTGCTAAGGTTGTTGAACAGTAGGAAAACAGATGTACCGGAATTAATTGAATCGGTTGTTTGAATGGTGAGTGTAGTTTGCGGGTAAGCTGAGAAATAACTACTGTTGTCACTATTGCACCAAGTGCCTGAGTCAACTGGAGTGCCAAACGAGTAAAGCGACCAAACATACCCCGTCGCAGAATCAGCTAATGCTTCTCCCGGCCCTCCAATACTGTCGAGTGCTTTAGGTACCCAATTCTTATTCCCTATAGTATCAGGCATGCCTACAAAAGGAATCATATTGTTATCAGCTGCCCAGCTATTTAGCGGTTGTTTAATTGTAATTGACTTACCTGTTGCAACATTAACTGCATTACCGGCCGATTTTGCCCTTATAAAAAATTCTCCACCCGATTTTAAAGGGGTGCCATAATATTGCGGAGGCATATTTGATAATAACATATCGCTTTTCGTATAAATATCTTTAAATTCTATCGTAACCGTTCCGGTTATAGGATTCCCGCCTTTATCTATAAAGCTGTTAGCCGGTATGGTTACTATAGTTCCCTGTGGGGTAGTAAAATGGCCACCTGCGCTACCATTTACTGAATAGGATTGCATGGGCACTCCATTTTGAGCATAAAAATCTTGTATTGAACTATAGGTGCTGAAAGTGCTTTGAGTATTACTAGGTGTAGTATTATCCTTATTGCAAGCCACATAAAGACAGGCACCGGTTATTAATAGTGATACTGCTATTCTTTTCAATTGAATTTTCATAATGCAAGGAGTTTTAGGTTAAAATCTGGTCATTTATTCACTATTACGTAACAATTCTTAAAAGGGTTGGGTATTACAACAACATAAATGGGTAGTATGTAAGGGTTTTAAAGCTACGCTTACTTGCAGTTCTTAACGTAGAACTCCTTAGCGGGAGCATGGCCAAGGTCCTTGGCTTTCTTCATATCGAAGCATGCAGTGCTGCTGTCACCGGTTTTAAATTCCACCAATCCCTTGCTGTAATATGCTGCTGCATAGTTAGGGTTTAGCTTAATGGCTTTATTTAGATCGGCAAGGGCCACATCGTTATTTCCCAGATCAGCTTCTGATGCTCCTTTGTGGAAATAGATAAGTGCATTTTTCACATCCAGCTTTATAGCTACTGCAAAATCATTTACTGCCTGGTCGTATATACCCGAACTGTATTCAGCTACACCACGGTTATTATAGGAGTCAGCAGATAATGGGTTGAGCTTAATGGCTTTTGTATAATCTATAATAGCCAGGCTATCATTACCCAATAGGTGCAATGTTTTGCCCATGTTTATATATGCATCGGCATACTTTGGGTTTATGGCAATTGACTTATTGTATTCTACAAGTGCAAGGCTGTCGTTACCTTGTGCAGTGTACATTACGCCAATGCTGTTGTGAGCCTCAGCCAGTTTAGGGTCCAGTTCCAATGCCTTATTATAATCGTAAAGAGCCATAGTATCGCCCATATCGAATTCGCACATTCCACGGCCCCAGTATGCTTTACCATATTTAGGCAATAGTATTATCGACCTGTTGAAGTTGACCATAGCAGAACTATCGTCGGCTGCCTTCATTTGGGCTAGGCCAAGGTATACGTATGTAGTATCTTCGGGGCTAAGTATAATAGAATAGCTATAGAAGGCTGCAGCGCTGTCGAAGTTACCGCTATCAGCTGCCAGTTTGCCTTGCTGTGCCCAGTATTGTGCATCGTGCACCTGTGCCGAAATGCAAAGGCTGGCTAGCGAGAATAAGGATATAAATAATACTCTTTTCATTAAAACGATCTTCTATTGAGATAGATTTTATCGAGCAAATGTAATGAAATGCTTGATAATTAGATAGCAGTGTTAAAAGGATATATAAAAATATCCATTTGCGCCCTTTAAAATGGGCTTAAATGCAAACATCTTATTTTTAATGAATATTTAGCGGGGATTAAAACATTCGTATAATTGCTTTATAAAATTAAACCCCATGAAAGTTAAGTTTGTTTATCTGTTTGCTTTATTATTCTTATTCGCCAGCCATATTTCTTTTGGTGTGGTAACGGCAAAGTGCCTTGTAAAGTACTCATATAGGTCTGATACATCAAAGATAATTGTTGATACGTTGGAAGTTGATTTTTATTCAGGAGCTGAAATCAATGCTGCCTTCATAAAAGTAGATGAAGTTCTTACCGAACCTGTAAGAAGCGTATTTTGTTTTGTATGGCTTGATAAATCAGTTAATAAATATGCATTGGCAGTGCTAGGTGGAATGGAATTAACAGAGGATGATAATATCAGGATAAACTCCGCATTTGTAATGGCTCATCAAATGGTGGCGGGATATGATAAGCGAATGACGATCTATAAAATAACAGTGTTGAAAATTACAGGTGATAATACTATGTGATATTGTTCCGATGGAACTGTAAAAGAGCATATAGTGCTCCTTTTTTTATCAACAAGCTGAATAAAATATTACATATAATAAATATAGTATTTATATTTGCGGTATAGGAAAAGTTAATAGTTTAGAACTAAGAACTAAAAAGTCCCTTCTTTCTTTACTCTTCACTCTTAATTCTACGCTCTATGCTTCGCTCATTCCCCCGTGCTGTGTAAGATAAATCTATATAGTATGTCTTGCGAATTAAAAATTACGAATTGCAAATTACAAATCTCTACCAGCTTGGCAAGGAAAGCTCTGTGTAACTCTGTTAGCATTGTGCACTCTGTGTTAAAGAAATTAATTCGTGTCATTCGTGGCAAAAAGAGTAAAAGGTTGACACAGGTTCCTGTAAGCGTGTCAGAATGTGTCAATTTCTAAATACATAATACTAAATACTAAGAACATGGATATTTCACAATTACAGGTAATGATAGGAGCTGATACTTCGCAGTTTGATGATGCGATGAAAGCTATCCCCGCCAAATTTTCTGTTATAACCAATGCTACCAATCAGCTTACAACAGCCAATGTTAATTTGCTGGCAGCAACAGCTAATATAGGTAAGGCATTAAAGGATCAGGGTAATGCAGCAACAATAAGTGCCGATTTAATGAATAAGGCTCAGGGCGATATGCAAAATGCATTTGCCGCAATTGGCGAATCGTTGGGGAAGACTGCAACCGGACAAAAGAATCCTTTTGCGCCTATGTTGAAGATGCTGCAGGCAGCCATTAAACAATTGGCAGGTTTTCTGTTAAAGTTAGGAACGCCTATGTTGTTTACACCGGCTACTGCGGCAGAAGGGGCTTTGTATATTGGTGAAGGTATTGCGCTTGAGGCTGTATCAGCGGCTATGGGCATTATTAAAATGGCTTCGGGTGGCATTGTTTCCGGTTCTACGTTTGCCAATATTGGTGAATATGCGGGTGCATCACACAATCCGGAGGTAGTGGCACCACTAGATAAACTTAAAAACATGATGGGCAATAATGGTCCGGGCGGCCATTACTCTTTCGAAATACAAGGCGATAGGATGGTGGCTATGCTACAAAGGCAGTCAGACAATACAAACTTTGCACTGGGAGGACAGTAAATTAATTTAAGAAATAAGATATCGGATATACAAAATCATAAATCACAAATCTGAAATCATAAATTGAAATAATGAGTTACGGATTAAAATATACACTTACTTTCCGCGACCTTGTACAAGTATCATACGGCGGTGCCAAGGGTCAATTATGGAAGATAAATATTTACCAGAATGGTTTTAGTGGTTCATCTGCAGCCATAATAGGTGATAATTCACCTATTAAGCTAAACTATAAAAAGCAGGATCTTATTTCTCCGCTTTGTGGTTCTGAGCTTACGATAGGGCTTTACGCAACTACCAATAATCAGTATGATGAATTCCTGACAGCAGAACCTTTGCAATACTATGCCGATATTTTACGATCACAGGATAATGGTTCTACCTATCAAACCTATTGGAGTGGTGTAAATACTACCGATACCTATACCGAATCATACAGTAATGCGCCTTACAATATACAGGTTAAGTTTAACGATGGCATTGGTGAACTGCAATGGCACCGTTATGAGAATGCAGGGGCTTTATTTTCAGGGTATGAGCAGGTGATTCAAATCATAAATAACGTAATGGCTTTTCTTCCTTACCAGAAGAATGTAAGGGAAATGATAAACATTCGGGAAGACACCATGCTTGATACGAAGGGCTTGCTGGAGCAATTATACCTTTCCGATTATGCATTTATGGAAACCGGCGATGACGGGCTAACGCATGGCATTAATTGTAATAAGCTGCTGAACAATATACTTACCTCGTTAAATTGCCGCATGTACCAAAGCAATAGCAAATGGTATATAGAGCGCATTTACGAAAGAACAAATAATTATATTCAATGCTACGACTATACCATTACAGGCAGCATAACTACAGCTAATACTATAACCAGCAGCGGCAGTGGGGTAGAGAATAAGGTTTTGGTTGTAAGTAATAGCAGTTTTCCTAAAATAACGGAGGGCAGTGAACTTGCAGTTACCAAAAAACAGACATCGTTGGCATATAAACTTAACACCTCACAATTCGCCAACCTTCAGCTCATCAATAACCCGTATTTTGAGAATACACCCACATCGGCTTCGGGTAAACCGCCTTTACCTTTACGATGGGATAGGCAATCTGGTACTGTATCTATCGGCGGTGATCAAATTGAAACTGTTGATATGTATGCTACCGATAACAGGTACAAATGGGGGTATTCGTTTGGCGCTAATATTATAGAGGCGCAACGTACTCTATTAAATAGCACATCGGGGTGGGTATTGGGAGGCCCGTATGTGTTCCCTTCCAATTATGGCATACATTCTGTTTTAAGGCCCGGCGATACATGGAGCCAGCCCTGGTTATATATTGATACAGGTAATGGCACTATTGATTATGATATACAGCAATTCATAAGAATACGGGTGTCGGTTTCAGCCACCTTAATGACCTTAACAGAATTAAATAACGCAGCAGCAGCTATACAAGGCGGGTTATCTTTTTACCCGTTGTTTCAGGTAAACTATCAAAGTCCCTCAGGAACATATAACAGGGCTGTAGGTTCACTTGACCTGAATTTATTCAACACATCATTTCCTTCTACCGCAAATTGCACTCTCGGGCAAAACACTTCTACCAACAATGGATTGTGTTACTGCTGGTACCCGAATAACGGGCCTATTGCTTATCCGCTATGGGGCACTGCCGGGTATACGCAACTATACAATATGATATTGTTTGCCAATTTGCGCAAGGCTTCTTTTGCCGGAGGTTATTTCGACCTTACATTCAGAACCGACAATAACTTTAGCAATAATTGTGCAACGTTAACTGGTGGCACAGGTGTATATAAATTCGACTTCAAAGCCTATCCACCATATTATGACCCTACCCAGGTAAATAAACTTTGTCCCAAAATAAGCTGGGCCATAAACGACTATGCACTGAATGTGGTTGATATAGAATATAAGGACCAGAATTATTCAGCATCATCCTACATTGGTTTTTATCAAACCCCTGATGTTGATTTAAGATGGAATGAATTAACTGTTACACCTGTATATGGCGATAGCCTTACAGCAGGCTATCCCGGTGTTTTCCGGGTTTCATCGGGCAATATGACAGGTACATGGCATGAGTATAATAAGCCTTACCGATTTAATGGAACTACAAGCGCAGGCGACCCGGGCTCCGATAACTGTTCTTTTAATAATGCCACACCTGCTTCAGTTACTCATGTATATATAAATGTTGACGACCAAAACACCAATAATGATAGTTCGTGGCTAAATAATATGCAAACGGGGCAATCGCTGGTTGTAACGGATACCACTTCCGCAGCAACGGTTACATTCCTTATAGGAACTATTACATCGCATTCTACTTATTACGATATTTCAGTTACGTATCAATCTGGCACCGGCACATTTACAAATGGCGATAATGCTTTGCTATCTTATAACGGTGGAATTATTCTGGCAGATATTTTATTTGAAAATTATATTCAACTGTGCGGCAACTACCGGCATAATATAAAGGGCAAAGTGTTGGGTGTGGCAGATTACTGGCAAACCCTGCAGGATGAAGATGGAAGAAATTACATTTTACTTGGCCATTCACTCGATATTAAAAACGGACAAATTACCACCGATATGGAAGAAATGAGCGATACCAGGCTTTCTATAAGTAAATATGTTGGCGGTGGCCCCGCCACGGCTACAACTTTTGCAAGTTTTCCGGTAGTAGGGGTACCCACAACTCCGGTAGGCGTTAAAACAACATCGCTGGTAACAAAAAGCAGCAGCATAACTACAATAACCTCGTACCCGTTATGAGCACACTTGCGGCAGCATATACGTTCAATGATGGCACCGGTAATATTTATGATTATTCGGGCAATAAAGTAACATTAACTCCCACTGCAGGATCAATGACCGTATCACCAACTATTTCACCTACAGGGGTAGGGTATGATTGTTTGCTAAATCAAAATGCTACCGGTTCATTTGGGCCAATAGGTTCTTTTGCCGGATTAACGGTATTCTGTTATTTCCAGTTCAATGGAGGAATAGGGCTAATTGCTTCCTATGCCAATGTATTTAAATTGGCTGTTAACAGCAGCGGTAAGGTTGTTTGGCAAGTATATGATACCGGTGCAACTTTATACACTGCTACATCAAGCACAGTTTTATCTTCGGGAACATGGTATACTATTACAGGCACATGGGATGCAACTGCTAAGCAGATATATGTATATATAAACGGTGCCCAGGTCGCCCTAAATGACATGCCAAATCCAATAAGTAATACTACCAGCTCATTGGAAATAGGGCCGGTAGGCACACTAACAACAAGCTTGCTCAATGTTCTTGAAATACGTGATCAGGCATTCAGTTTAACACAAATTTCTCAATTGGAATCGAGCCCCGGTGGTGTATATTACAACGGTACCAATTCATTTGCTGTTGGTGATGTGATAGCAGATGAAAACCAGGTTGACCAGGCCATTGTTACATGGGTTTCTGATCTATCAGGGTTTTACGCTTACCCTGTAACTACATATGCCGCCGGTGAATATTCCCGCTATGGAAACATATATAATACCAACAGGCAATATGTAATGCTTTTTAATAATGACTTTGATGGTAATGGCAACGGGCAGATTTCAGTACTATATCCTATAGCCTGCTTTGCAGATTATTTCTCTCCTGCAAATATTCAGTCAATAGACTATACAGGAATAAAAGCTCAGGCATTGCGCTATCAGGATGGAAATCAAGCATCCGGCAAGATACTTACAAGCGATTCAACCGGCAATGCTACATGGCAGACAAATGCAGGAGGCGGGGGAACAGTGACAAGCATAACCGCCGGAGCAGGTTTAGCAGGCGGAACTATTACAAGTTCAGGAACTATATCATTGATATTGGGAGTCTGTACACCTGGCACATATCAGAGTGTAACGGTTGATACCTATGGTCGCGTAACAGCCGGCTCAACACTTACTAATAATTATCAAACAGTTCAGTATAACGCATCAAGCCTTACACAGAGAGCGAAGCTGAATTTTATAAAAGACTTTAATGTGACAGATGATTCAGGTAATGGCTCGACTGATATCAGGCTAAGAGGAAAATCAAAACTTTATCAATTCTATAACTATTGATTATGGCAGCAAATACAGATCCCATTTTCGCCTTAACGCCTAAAATGGCTTATGCCGAAATAACCGGAACAACAACCGATAAAACCGGTGGAACAACTACTAACATGGTTACGCTTGTTACAGCAGGCAGCAATGGAACCAAGATATCGCAAATTGGGTTTAAATGCGAGGGTACAAGTACCGCAGGATTGTTTATGATATTTATTACCAATACAAGTGGTACAAGCCCTAAGCTGTTCGACGAGATAGTTATATCGGCAGTAACATCATCCACCACTGTTGCAACCAATAGGGCCATGAATTCATACTCCGATCTGGAGCTTGCCTCGGGTCAATTAATACAGGTGGGTGCAACAACACTATCTGCCAATATAGAAGCCTGGGCACAACAAGGTGATTTCTGATTAATGTAAGAAATAAGATTTAAGATATATGAAATTCTCAAAATCATAAGTCTAAAACCATAAATCATATATCCTAAATTATGAGCGCTTTTAAAGGATTTCAACAAACAGGAGGATTTGCGGCTACCGTAAAACCCACTCAGCTATTTCAAGGCTTTACCGATACTTCATTTGGCCAGCTTGGAAACATTGGTGGTGTGCCTTCTACTAACCTGGTAGCATGGTTTAATCCGAGCCTGAATATTACTTTGGGGACGGGGGTATCCTCGTGGCTTGATACGACATCTACATATAATCTTACTCAGGCTATAGGATCAAAACAGCCCTTATACAATTTAACCATCGGTAATTTCAATGGTAGGCCATATTTGGGATGGACTGCCACACAATACCTTAATGCTGGTAGTATTTTAAATATTGGTACAAACCAATATTTGGATATTGTATTCATTACTCAAATAAACTCATATGCTGTACAAGCTAATGCACTTACGAGTGATGGAACAACGCACGGTTCATCAACAGCAGGAAGATATGGTTTTTATGTTGCAACTGCAGGTTTGTTTTATTTTGATTGGAGTGATAATGGGAATGCTTACCAAGTTACAAATAATATAGGAATATCAGGCTTGCCAACCATGTATATGGGCAGTGTAGATAGAGCAGCTGGGAAAAGTTATATGTCTCAAAATAGTAATTATAGACAAGGAGTAGTTACAACGTCTACTTCTAGCGGTAATTTAACACCAAATAACTTTACGGTTGGAGCGAACTCAGTTGGTGGATTACCTCTAGTAGGAGATATACTAGATATTCTTATTTATATCGGCAATACCCCTATGTCCCAAACAGATTATCAATCACTGAGAGTATATATGGGGCAAATTTATGGTTTTTAAGTATGGCGTAATGTTTTAACAAATGAGGATATATAAAATATAGAATCATTAACACTAACCTGCACTTAAGAAAAACTATGCTTTTATCTTTTTAGAAAATCTCTGTGAGGGATTTTCTATAAGCTTGAAGAAGAAAAATGCAAACATAATTGAAACTGATACACCGAATACAAGAACCATAAATTTCCCTATGGGAGTGGAGACTTTATGAGCTAAAATATTTATTACAGGTATGCCAATTAAAGAATGAATTAGGTAAAGTGAATAAGAAATTTGACCAAAGAAAGCACCAGTTACGCTTTTAAAATTTGAAAATAGATGGATGATACCTAAAGTTATTGCTCCCACTACAAGGTCTCCAATTCCTTGTGTTATATATATAATCACAAATGAAATAAATAGAAGGCACCAGAGTTCGGCTTTAGAAATTTTGGCCGAAATAAAAAGGGCATATGAAATTCCTATTAAAAAATAGGTGCTCCAGTAAGGGAAAAAATTGGAAGTAGAATGGCTAAATGGTAATAAAAAAATAATGGAGTAGAAAAGATACCTCCAGTTATTATACCTTAATACAAGAGGAAATAATAATGCAAGAAATAAATAATATTGGAATTCAACAGATAATGACCAAAAAACTGTATTTATCCACCTAGCCCCATGAACAAATGGAATAAGATAGCCTAAATGCAACAAAATATCTCTAAGAGTCGGCGATAGATCAACTTGAATAGTGGCACCTATATGATTACGTAAATTAAAGTATAATATTCCTAAAATTACTGCTGCAATATATGGCGGCTCAATCCTAACAACACGCTTCAATAAAAATCTCCCCAATTTAGAATATGTATAATCCATATGTATCATAGAAAGCGGAATTACTATTCCAGAAATAATAAAAAATATATGTACACCGTAATGTCCAAATCGTGAAATGCTAATAATAGATTGATTATAAATAAACCCAGAAGGGTTGGTAATAAGGTGGAAAAAACAAACAGAAAGCGCTGCAATGCCCCTTAGGGTGTCTATAATAGGAAGACGGTTGGTTTTTATCTCCATACGTTGGTTGCCGAGTTGCGCTTTGTTAGCCTAAGTTGAGCAAATATAAAAAAAGTAAGCAGGCTAGTTGTTTATAAATAAAATATTAAATATAATGAATAATATGTAACTTTGTGGTACGAATTATAATAAAGCA
>DATHOD010000002.1:0-22925 GCA_035485295.1 Bacteroidia bacterium | reverse complement strand
ATACATTATACATTCGATCTGGATAATTACGTGCAGAAGAACAATAATGAGTTGTATATAAATATGCAAATGGAAAAACAGTTTATGAATGACCTGATGGATCAGGACCGAGTGGCGCCGCGCGAATTTGAATACAAGACCATTGACCGTAATGTTAATACTCTAGAAATACCCAAGGGCTATAAAGTATCCTATATGCCTGATAATAGCAGCTTTTCGAATCCGCTATTTGGGTACAAAATAAATTATGTGGTGAAGGGAAATACTATAGTAAATGAAAGTTCTATCTATATAAATACGCTTATGGTCAATCCTTCCGATTTTGGAGAATGGAACAAAATGATAAAAAAATTGACGCGTGCTTACAATGAATCTGTTACTTTAATAAAACAATAAATCAGTTATGCTTCGTAAAATATTCTTCCTGTTCTTTTCTGCAAGTCTTTGCTTTGCCTTTAATATTCATGCACAGGTAACAGTAACGCAACAACCCGATCCGGAATATAAACATTATACATGGGATGCTAATCCTAAGTTGCATGAGCTCTCAGCCGATGAAGCCAAGCGCGGTGAAGTAGTTATAAAAGACAAACGTATTCTTGAATATGCTTTCGACGATAAGGATGTGTGTATGTATATTACCCGCCATACTATCGTTCGTGTGAACTCTGATAAAGCAATAGAAGAGAACAACACTATTTATATGGGTATGGGCGAAGGATATTCTCTTGTGGATGTAAAGGCACGTTCTATTTCTAAGGATGGCAAAGTAACTATAATGGATGAGAAGAATACAAAGGATGTAGATAACTATGAAGGCCTGGGGCATTATAAAATATTCGCTATCGATGGATTGGAAATTGGCAGCGAAGTGGAATTTATCTATACTATGAAAGAACCTTTTAAATTGTATGGTACGGAATACATTCGAGTAAACGCACTGATAAAGGATGAACAAATAGATATTTACTCTCCTCCATATTTGATCTTTGCTACAAAGAGCTACAATGGATTCCCTGATATGCTAACTGACTCTACCGCTACTGAGAAGCACCATGTATATATGAAAGCAAAAGATATTACTGGTTATGATAAGGAAACATTTTCTGCAGATAATGGTGCATTAATGCGCATGGAATACGCATTTGCATACAATATCAATAATGATGCACATGCAAGGCTTTATACGTATAGCGATTTCTGCCAGAAGCTTTTTGAGGTGTTGGATAAAGGCTCAACAAAACAGGATAAGAAAGCGGCAGAGAAAGTTGCTGATACCTTGAAAATAAGGAGCCTAAGTGATGAAGGGAAAATACGCTACATAGAAAGTTGCATTAAAAACTCTGTTGTTGTAAAGGAAGATGTAGATGGTGATCAATACCGTTCCTTACCTGATATTTTTAAGAACCACGTAGCAGATGATTTGGGAGTAATTAAATTGTACCACCTGGTATTCGATGCTGCCAATATCAAGCACGAAATTGTTATTACCTCTGATAGATTTGATAAACCATTTGATGGTGATTTTGATTCATGGACCTATTTGCAGAAGTACCTGATTTATTTTCCAACTACTAATAATTACATGGCCCCTACTGAAATAGGTTCCCGCTATGGTTTTGTTCCTGAAGACTGGATTTGCCAGAAAGGATTGTTTATACATGCAGTTACTGTTGGCGATTATAATACGGGTGTAGGAAAAGTAAAAGACTTGCCATGTACCGACTGGAATAAAAGCATGAGTAATATAACCGCTGATACTAAGTTTGATCTTGACCAGGATATGGTTAATATCCGTTTTAAAGAATCTTTCACGGGGTATGAAGCATATAATCTGCAGCCTTACTATTCTTACTTTGCCGACCAGGACAGGAAAGATTTTGTAGATAAATTCTTCAAAGGAAATTTTGAAGACTCAAAACCAAATAATGTAAAAGTTAGTGGTTATAGCGAAACTGACCTTTTCCGTAATCCATTTGTGATAGAGGCTGACTTTAGTACAAACACAGTACTCGAAAAGACGGGTAATAAGTACCTGTTTAAAATAGGCGAGCTTATAGGTCCGCAGAGTCAGCTTTACCGTGATACTGTTCGACATACTCCAATAGAAGATCATCATACTCATGGTTACCATCGTGTGCTGACATTTGAAATACCGGATGGATATAAGGTAACAAATCTCGATGCCGTGAATATGAATATTCATGATGGAACCGCTGATGATTATACAATGGAGTTCCATTCATTTTATTCGACTGATGGTAATAAGGTGACTGTAACCATTGATGAGGACTATCATCAATTACGTTACCCAATAAGTATGTATGAGCAATTCCGTAAGGTTATTAATGCTTCTGCCGATTTTAATAAAGTAGTACTCTTCTTAGAGAAAAAATAAATGCCTTGAATATTGAAGAGATACGAACCTTTTGCAAAAAATTGCCCGGTGTTACCGAAGATGTAAAATGGGGTGCTGATCTCTGCTTCTGTATTGGAGAAAAAATGTTTTGTGTTGTACCGCTAGAGGGCGAATATCGAATTACATTTAAAGCAGGTGAAGAAGTATTTGATGAGCTTTCTATACGTGAAGGTTTTATGCCGGCCAAATACCTGGCACGTGCTAAATGGGTTACCTTAAATGATGTAAGTGCAGTTAAGCGCAAAGAATTGGAAGGGCTTATTAAGCATTCGTATGAACTGATTAAAGCGAAGTTGCCAAAGAAGGCTTTGAAGAAGTAATGCCCCGCTCTAAAAACATACCATTCTTTTTTGTAGTAGACTACCTAATGCCGCTTGAGCCAAGGCTTAACCCAATGTTTGGTTGCCATGCCGTTTATGTGGGCGAAAAGATTGTATTTATTTTGCGCGATAGGAAAACCCACCCGGAAGTGAATGGGGTATGGATAGCAACCGGCCATGAACATCATAAGAGTTTGAAAAAGGATTTGCCTTCGTTATGTTCGGTGTCAGTGCTTAATAATGGCAACGGTGAAACAGGCTGGCAAATGCTGCAAGCCGACGATGAGAACTTTGAGCCTTTAGTTATTAAAGCCTGTGACATGGTTTTGCATGGCGACCCACGGATTGGTAAAATACCGAAACCAAAGAAGAAAAAAAAGAAATAGTATTTATTTTACTTCACGTTTTGGTCCAGCCACTTGCCCATTATATCCAAAGCTTCGGGTGAAAAGGTTTCTTCCAGCTGGCCATATTCTGCTACCGTACAGGTCTTACAATGTTGGAATAAATGGTTCAAGCCGGGTAATTCTTTTGTTTCAAATGATGGCGACTTACTTTTCTTTAATGCCTTATTAATACCATCAAGATTAAGTGATGATATTACCTGAATGTCCTTACTACCATCTAATGCCAATACTTTGCAGGTAAACTTCTCCATTAATGGCTGAGGATCGCTTTGCAGGAAGTATTTCATCCATGGCGACTCCAATCCTCTGGTAAAGGCAAGCACAATTTTCTTAGTATAATCCTCGTCATCATGTATGTTTAATGTGTCCAGTAAAGCTTTAGGCTGGTTTTTTCTCCATTGAGTGAAGTCAGCCATAATCTTATCATATAGCTTGGCAGTGTCTTTTTCTGTAATCACATCATCTGTAATTTTTTTATAGATAAGCCCATAAACATCTGCTGCATGAGTCGATATCCCAACTGATTCTAGCGCTGCTTTTGCCTGTGCCAGCATTAACTCTGAACCTTTAACTCCGGGCCCTGCAAGCATAATTATAAAATTGATATCCGTATTTCGTGAAGCTACAAGAGAAGCAATAAGGCCACCTTCGCTATGGCCAATCATACCTATTCTTTTTTTATCTACTTCTTTCCTGGTTTTTAAATATGCTAAGGCTGTTTCAATGTCCTTAGCAAAATCGACACTGGTAGCATTCTTTACATCGCCTGTGGTTTTACCCATACCACGATCATCTATGCGCAATACAGCATATCCTTTTTTGGTAAGGTAATCTGCAATTACAGCAAATGGCTTATGACCAAAAATAGTTTCGTCCCTGTCTTGTTGCCCGCTTCCTGTTATCATAATTGCAGTTGGGAAAGGTCCTTCACCTTTTGGCCAAGTCAAAGTTGCGCCAAAGTGAACGGTTTTATCTTCATTGTCGTATTCTACATCCTGAGAGTTATATGAAAATGGTCGCTGAGGTGTTTGTGGGCGATTTAGTATGGAAACCGCTTTTTCTTTTTTGAGCGTTAATGCAATCTGCATTCCTCTTTGAGTCCAATTACCTATAATAGTTGTATCATTTATAATATGCCCAGTGAAGCCACCACTTATCACTAGAACTTTTACAGAAACGCTATCTCCAGTAATCTTCACGCTATCACAATGGATACCTTTTACGTTTTGATCAGGGCTATCCATTATACCTGCGTAGCTGCTATCGGCTTGTGGGTCAAAGTGAAAAACAATACGCAATGGTGCACCTGCATTTATTTTACCTTCCCATAATCCGGCAATCTTTTTATTCGCCACCTTTTTTTGTGAATTCGCGCAGCTCATCGATAGGCAGGCAAGTAATAATATTGCAATCTTTTTCATGTCTTGGTATTGTGAGAAGGAGAATAAATTCATTTTCATGTTGGGGTTATGTTTATAGAATACGGCACAAAAGTAATATATAACGATAGAATAGTCTATGTCCTGCGAATGATATAATTAACCTTCATTTTTGGTTTTTTAGTTTTCAATTGTAAATTGCCTTTCTCTTTTTTTACTTTTGCCATATTATAATTAAACATTATGTACAACGAATCATTCCATACCCATTTACAAAATGAATTAAAGGCCATTGACGAAGCGGGCCTGTATAAACGTGAACGTATTATCATATCTCCGCAAGGCGCAGATATTAAAGTGCAGGGGGGAAAAGAGGTTATTAACTTCTGTGCTAATAATTACTTGGGATTATCATCGCACCCTGATGTGGTTGCAGCGGCTAAAAAAGCATTAGATACCCATGGTTATGGAATGTCATCGGTACGTTTTATATGCGGCACACAGGATATTCATAAAACTTTGGAAGAGAAGATATCTAAATTCCTTCATACGGATGATACGATATTATATGCAGCTTGTTTTGATGCAAATGGTGGTGTATTTGAACCGCTTTTTACTGAGCAAGATGCACTTATATCTGATGAATTAAACCATGCATCTATTATTGATGGCGTGCGCTTGTGCAAAGCAAAACGTTACCGCTATAAGAACTCAGATATGGCTGATCTGGAAGCGCAATTACAAGCAGCCAAGGCGGACCGTTTCAAAATAATTATTACCGATGGGGTATTCTCAATGGATGGCTTTATTGCAAAGTTGGATCAGATAGTTGTACTAGCAGAAAAATATAATGCCCTTATTATGGTTGACGATAGCCACTCTATCGGTTTTGTTGGAAATACTGGCCGTGGTACCCACGAGTATAATAATGTAATGGGCAAGATTGATATACTTACCGGCACACTTGGTAAAGCTTTAGGTGGTGCCATGGGCGGTTATGTAAGCGGCAAAAAAGAAATTATTGATATGCTTCGCCAGCGTTCACGGCCTTATTTATTTTCAAATTCATTGGCACCAGTTATTACCGGAGCTGCTATTGCAGTATTCGATCTGTTAAACAAAACAACCGAGTTACGCGATAAGGTAATGAATAATGCACTCTATTTCCGTGAAGGAATGACCAAGGCAGGTTTCGATATTAAACCTGGTATACACCCAATTGTACCGGTTATGCTTTATGATGCCAAGTTAGCGCAAAACATGGCAGACAAATTATTACAAGAAGGTATTTATGTAATTGGTTTCTTTTACCCGGTGGTAGCAAAAGGACAGGCCCGTATTCGGGTGCAATTATCAGCCGCACACAGTAAGCAGCATTTGGATAAAGCGATTGCCGCTTTTACAAAAGTTGGGAAAGAACTAGGAGTAATTAAATAGTAATTAGTGCTTGGTTCCGTAAACCTTGTTAACCGCGTCCATCCGGCTTTGCACCTGTAGTTTTTCGTAAATATGCCTAACGTGGGTACGAACGGTGTCCATACTAATCTGCATTTCGTTGGCTATTTCCTTATATCGAAGACCTTTTGATAGGGCTTTTAGAATTTCCTTTTCCTTGGGTGTGAGTTCCTCAGCCGCGTCTACAGGATTTTGTTTCTGAAAACTACCAATTACTTTACGCGCAATTTCAGCGCTGATAGGAGATCCACCATTATAAACTTCAGTTATTGCTTCCAGAATTTTAGCCGGTGATGTTTTCTTTAAAAGATAACCGGTGGCGCCTGCTTTCAGCGATTCAAAAATGTTCTCATCATCTTCATACACAGTACTCATTATAAACTGTATTGAACGCAACTGAGGCTTAAGCCTTTTTACCGCTTCTATCCCACTTAAGCCGGGAAGATGAATATCCATTAGTACAACATCTGGCAATACCTTGGGTAATCCTACTAAAGCATCTTCAACACTTGAATAGGTTTCAACGCATGAAAAACCATCACTACTGTTTATCAGTAATTGCAATCCTTCACGGATATCCTTTATGTCTTCTACTATGGCTACTTTTATCATTACGGCTGCAAAACTATGTATTGGTTCTTCCTTTTACAATAGCTAAATAATGTGATGTTATACTTTTACGGAAAGGGTTATTGTTGTTCCGGTGCCAGGTTTTGAAACTATAGTGCATGCTCCGCCTGCTTGCTTCATCCTGCTTTGCATATTCTTAACTCCATTTGAGAATTTTCGTGTTTCATCCACATTAAATCCCTTACCATTATCAGAAACTATAAAGCACACAGTGTTCTTATCAAGTGCAAACGATAACTTAACCGAACTAGCCATTGCATGCTTGGCAATGTTATTCAATGCTTCTTTAATTGCCATAAACAAATTCCTTCTTTGCTCATCGTTTATTTTAACTGAATCGACATGGTTAGGATATTCAAAGGAAATAAGTGTATTTGATTGCTCAAAATACTTTGTAGCGTATTCTCTTATATATATGCCAAGGCTATCCAACCTATCATGCTTTGTATTAAGCATCCATACAATATCCTGTAGGTTATCTACCAGTGTTCTCGAAGAATCTGATATGCGATCAAGTTGCTCGGATGCTTTTTCGGGTTCCTTTATTTGCTTTTTAACTACTTCACTTAAAATCGCAATTTTAGTTAGCCCACTGCCAAGATCATCGTGCATGTCTTGTGCAATGCGCGACCTTTCTTTTTCTACAGCTGTTTCCTTTTCAAGTCTTAATATTCTTTCTTTTAGGTTACGTTGCGAAACGTACCTGATAATAAAGAACAGTATAGAAAATACAATAATAGCCGATAGTATGCGGAACCAGGCTGTTTGCCAATAGGGTGGGTTTATGGTGAACAAAATTGTTTTTTCATCGCTCCACATACCGGCATAATTCATTGCCTTTACTTTAAAGCTGTAATGCCCCGGTGCAAGACTGGCATACGAAACAGCGTTTCTATAGGTAATGTTCCATTGCTTGTCAACATCAGATAACTGATAGTAATATTGAGTCTGATAAGCTTTTATATAGGATATCCCGGTAAACTCAAATTGTATCCTGTTCTTATTATAGGGCAGAACCCAATCTGTACTTTCAGGTGAATATAAATTACTATCATTTACCTGCATATTTATAGTTAGGTATGGCGGCAAACCAGGCTGATTCAAACTATCACAATTAAATTTAATTATTCTATGATCCTGGCATAAGTAGAAATCTGTTCCATTAAAAGTTCGTAACTCTTCAAGGCCCATGGAGATATCAAGTCCATCTTCTTTCCCAAATAATATAAAGCGGTTCTCACCGGGCATATAATGGACCAAATGTTTATCAGTCAAAAACCAAATGTCATTGTGCCTGTCAATAGCTACAGCCGGTATATTCTGTTCTTTATCTAACAGGCTGGAATGTATGATAGAGTATTTTTCAGTAACCGGGTTAAATTGTATTAACCCCGTTTCAGAAGCAATCATCAAATTGCCATTCTTTGCTTCTACCATATCTCTTGGCCTGCATCCATTTGTTCCTTCACATAAATTATATGGTTTGAATTTGCCAGTTGCAGGCAAGTAACGATATAAATAGTTATCGCCGCATATCCATAAGTTTCCTTTCGAATCGGTAAAAAAGGAAAATATATAATTATCTATAAGCCCACTACCGTCGTTACCTGAGTAATGATGCAGTTTTTTAAACGACATATCAAATAGGTCAATGCCCCTATGGTAGCATATAACCCAGGCAGTATCTCTATACATTGTTATGCCGTAGGTGCGGTAATATGTAAGGTTATTATCACCTCCTGTGTTTTTATTCCATTGCTTTACTACATCAAATTTGTCATTCAGTACCGATACACCTGCCATAGAAGAGAACCAGAACCTGTTATACTTGTCTTTAGCAATACCCGATATATTTCTTTTATCATCAGGATCGGTAAAGCGAGGATCAATGTCAGTGTGTGAAATGTTCCCTAAAGTATCAGTAAACAAAAACCCTTGCCCTGTTATAGAATTCCAGGAATTGATGAAATAGGAATTTTCATTCCCGATCTTAATTGGTTGAATATCGAGAATTAGACCCGGGAGTGATGGAAAGAGTTTCAGGTTATTTTGAAAAGGGAAACATTTGCAAACTCCATTGACCCCGCCACACCACAATGCCAGGTCACTATCTAAATAGGTGCATTCAATTTTTCCTGAAATTATAGAATAGTCAACGTTCTTGTTATGACAGATGTATTCACAACTTGAAATATTATCGTCGTTATCCAGAAAACATTTAACCAGCCCAATACTGGAAGTTGCCCAGATAAATCTCTGTTTGCTGAGCTTCGTTTCATTAAGGGAAGTGATCCAAAAAGAAGGTAGCTCACTTATAGACTGTAAGCAATCTATATGCGATAATTTATTTTTAATCAGGTCATAGCTATATATACCTCCACCCCAGGTTCCTACCCACAATTTCCGTTTAGAATCTATTAGCAATGAAGTAATAGTGCTGTCTTTGGGAGGCATAGATACAAATACAGGAACTCTTTTGAATGAGTGGTCATCTTTATTGAAAAGGATAAGATCGTGAAATGTAGAAGCAGCCAGTAAATGCTTATCAACACTTACGAGACTAGTAACGTAATTCGATAACATATACTCTGGTACTTTGTTGCTCCATACACAATTGAATGATTGAAGTTTTTTATCAAACAAAAAAATACCAGAGCTATTACCAACCCAGATATTACCATCTTCATCTACACAAATTTTGTTGGTATAGTTTCCTTCACCCGATTTCTTTTCAATAGCCCTAAAGGTTCTGCACTTTAATGTTGTAAGGTCAATTTGTGCAATTCCGGTAATTGTAGCAACCCATAGTTTGTTATCCTTGTCTTCTGCAATTCCCAATACATTGTTATGTGGTAGCGATGCCGAATCGCCTCTTATATGTCCAAAGTACTTTAAACTTACTCCATCATACCTGTATAATCCATTTTCAGTGCCAAACCACATAAAATGGTGGCTATCTTTAAAAATGACAGTAACAGAGTTTATATCGGCACGTTGCAATTGGTAAGGCTGTTCAAAAACCAATTGTGAAGTATTGGTGCTTTGTCCTATTGAAAGGAAAGGAAGCAGCAATAAAATTGAAATAGCTAATGCTCTGAAATAGAAGTTTTGTCGCATTTGATACAAAATCACAATAACAAATGTAGTTAACCCAAAGCTATTGCTTTAAATTGCATAAAATATGGACATTTTATTCTTAATTTCGCACACCTAAGAAAATACTATGTTACGAACACATACTTGCGGAGAGCTAACCATTAAAAATGTAAACCAGGAAATAACCCTTAGCGGATGGGTGCACCGTTCGCGCGATATGGGCGGAATGACATTTGTCGACTTGCGTGACCGCTATGGACTTACCCAACTTGCATTTAATGAGAACACCGATAAAGATCTTTGCGCTAAGGCAAGGACACTGGGCAGAGAATTTGTGATTCGTGCAACAGGAAAAGTAGTTGAAAGAAGCAGCAAGAATACGAAGATACCTACAGGTGAAATTGAGATAATTGTGTCATCGCTTGAAGTGTTGAATGCTTCTAAAACTCCTCCATTCACTATGGAAAATGAAACCGATGGTGGAGAGGAATTGCGTATGAAATACCGTTACCTTGATTTAAGAAGAGAGGCAATAAAAAACAATTTGCTTAACCGTCATAAGGTTTCTAAAGCAGTCCGTGAGTACTTAGATGGACAAGGTTTTGCAGATGTTGAAACACCTTTTTTAATAAAGAGCACGCCCGAAGGAGCAAGGGATTTTATCGTTCCATCGCGCGTAAATAAGGGTGAGTTTTACGCTCTGCCGCAATCGCCACAAACTTTCAAGCAAATACTAATGGTAGCAGGTTTCGACCGTTATTATCAGATAGTACGTTGCTTCCGCGATGAAGATTTACGTGCTGACCGCCAACCTGAGTTCACACAAGTAGACTGCGAAATGGCATTTGTGGAACAGGAAGATATTTTGCAAATGTTTGAAGGCATGGTAAAATATGTTTTCAAAAAAGTAAGGAATATTGACCTGCCTGTTTTCCCTCGCATAAGTTATGCCGATGCCATGCGCCTGTATGGTAACGATAAGCCCGATACCCGCTTTGGTATGCTATTGCACGATATTTCAGCCGTAGTTAAAGGAAAGGGATTTAAAGTATTGGAAGATGCTGAACATGTGGGAGCAATTGCAGTTCCCGGTGCTGCCGAATATTCACGTAGTCAGACAGATGAGCTTACAGAATTTGTAAAACGTCCCCAAATTGGGGCAAAGGGTCTTATATATGTAAAGTATAGCGCTGATGGTTCGTTGAAATCGTCAGTAGATAAATTCTATACTTCAGATGATTTAAAGAAGTGGGCTGATGCTGCCGAGGCAAAACCTGGTGACCTAATACTAGTGGTTAGTGGTCAGTGGTCAGTGGTTAGGCGAGCACTTTGTGAGTTGCGATTGGAGCTTGGTAACAGATTAGGTCTGCGCGATAAAAATGTATACAACCCGCTTTGGGTTCTCGATTTTCCTTTATTGGAACAAGACACAGAAACAGGCCGTTGGATGGCATGCCATCATCCCTTCACTTCATGGAAGAAAGAAGACGAGCAATATTTAAATGGTGATTTGGGCAAAATACGTGCTAATGCGTATGACCTTGTAATAAATGGCGTTGAAATTGGTGGAGGCTCTATACGTATACACGACCGCCAGAAGCAGGAAAAGATGTTCCAGTTAATTGGCCTGACTAAAGAAGAAGCAGAGCAAAAATTCGCATTCATACTCAATGCATTTGAATATGGTGCTCCGCCGCATGGTGGTATTGCACTTGGGCTTGACCGCTTTAGTTCTATGACTATATCCAATGAAGAAAATATCCGTGATTATATTGCTTTCCCGAAAAATAATGCCGGGCGCGATATGATGATGGATAGCCCTTCTATGGTAGATGAAAAGCAATTAAAAGAGCTTGGAATTAAGATAGACTTGAAATAGCATTATTCCGGACTTTTCTTGTTTCTTATCTAAATATTTTCAAGATTCATCACTTTTTCACGAAAAAGAGGCTAAATAATTGAAAAAGGCATATATTCGCCTTCCTTTAATCGAAAAAAACAATAGAATATGTCATATTTCTTCACTTCTGAATCAGTTTCCGAAGGTCATCCGGATAAAGTGGCCGATCAAATTTCTGACGCGGTACTTGATGCAATTCTTGCACAGGACCCTAGCTCGAAAGTAGCTTGCGAAACCTTTGTTACTACTGGTTTGGCAGTTATTGGAGGTGAAATAAAAACCAAAGCATACATCGACGTGCAAAAGATAACACGTGATGCGATTCGTAAAATTGGTTACACCAAAGCAGAATATATGTTCGATGCTGGTTCTTGTGGTGTTATCTCTACTATTCACGAACAATCACCTGATATTAACCAGGGTGTGGAAAGGGCAAAAGAAGAAGATCAGGGTGCTGGTGACCAGGGTATGATGTTTGGATATGCATGCACTGAGACTGATAATTATATGCCTGTAGCAATTGAAATTGCTCACTTGTTGGTAAGGGAATTATCTAGCATCCGCAGAGAAGGTAAAAAAATGAAATACTTAAGGCCTGATGCAAAATCGCAGGTAACTGTTCAGTATAGCGATAAAGGAAAGGCAGAACGTATTGATACTATTGTAGTTTCAACACAACACGATGACTTTGCTTCTGAAAAGGAAATGCAAGACAAGATTCGAGAAGATGTTATCAATATCCTTATTCCACGTGTAAAAAAATTGCTTCCTTCAAAAGTTAGAAGGTTGTTCAAAGATGAAATAAAATACTTTGTAAACCCAACAGGAAAATTTGTTATCGGTGGTCCACATGGCGATACAGGCCTTACCGGAAGAAAAATTATAGTTGATACTTACGGTGGAAAATGTGCTCACGGTGGTGGTGCATTCTCTGGTAAAGACTCTTCAAAAGTTGACCGTTCTGCAGCGTATGCGGTTCGTCACATTGCAAAAAACTTAGTTGCTGCAGGTGTTGCATCTGAAGCTGAAGTGCAAGTAGCATATGCTATTGGTGTTGCTCAGCCTGTATCTATTTATGTAGATACATTTGGTACAGCAAAAGTGCGCGATAAAGAAGGAAAAAAATTAAGCGATGGTGAAATATCGCAACGCATTGCTAAGATATTCGACATGCGTCCGGCTGCTATTGTAAAGCGTTTCGGCTTGCGTAATCCAATCTTTTCTGAAACAGCTGCTTATGGCCACATGGGCAGACAACCTGGTACGAAGGAAGTGAACGGAAAGAAATACGAAACCTTTACTTGGGAAAAGCTTGATTATGTTGATGCACTCAAAAAGGAGTTCGTAATTAGCGAGAAGAAAGAGCCAAGCCTAGCTTAAAAACCGTTTTAAGTAATCTATAAAGCCTCACATTTTGTGGGGCTTTATTCGTTTGTATATCAGGCAAATATGTGTAATAACGCTATTTCGGTATTTTTTTGTAACTTTATATGCTTACGTCTTGTCGATTTTGTATGAAATGATAAAAAAGTACAAAATATTTTTTCTTTTTCTTACTCTTATTGCAGGGAGCGTTATTTCTGTTGCACAAAAAACCATTTCAAGCAATGTTGCAATAAATAATGCAATGGCAAATACAATTGCTGTCGCTAATTCCTATGTTGACTATATTGAAAATAAAGGACAGTGGAATGATAAAACCCTATACCAGGCAGACTTTAACGGTGGTCGTATTTTTCTTGAAAAAAATGCTCTTACGTATGTGTTCTATCCACCAGGTGGGCTAGAACGCTTGCACCCTCATGCTAATTCTAATCCCGCGGATTTTACCAGATGCTCTATGACATTCCAGGCAGTACGAATGCTATTTGTGGGCTCAATGCCTGCATCTATAGAAGGAGGAGATAAAAAATCATTTTACAGTAATTATTTTTTAGGTAAAGATCCCAAGCACTGGGCATCGGGTGTTGGCGCATTTGGGAATGTACATTACAATGATATTTATCCGGGTATTTCCGTGAAAGTATTCAGCGATATGAATAATGTACGCTATGATTTTCTGGTTGACCCAAATGCAAACATTTCATTGATAAAACTTCAATTTGCAGGGCAGAATAAGCTATTTCTGAACCAGGGACAGCTTGTCATTAAAACGGAAATAGGTGATATTATTCAGGCTCGTCCGATTGCTTACCAGGAAATAAATGGCAATAAGGTAAAAGTAGATTGTAATTTTATTTTGCATGATGATATATTAGGCTTTGAGGTGAAAGGTGCTTACGATGCATCTAAGCCTTTAGTGATTGATCCTACGCTTGTATTCTCAACATTTACCGGTTCTAAGGCTGATAATTGGGGTATGAGTGCAACATACGATGCGACCACTAATGCCTATACTTCGGGAATTTGTTTTGCAATTGGATATCCTGTAACACCGGGTGCTTTCGAAATGACTTTCCAGGGCGGAGGAACAGGTGGAGGTAACGTTTGGCCTGCACCGGATAATACCGGCTTCGATATAGTGATATCGAAATTCAACCCAATTGGCACAAAATTGCTTTTCTCTACTTATCTTGGCGGTACTGATAATGAAGAACCACAAAGTTTGGTAGTTGATAATGCAAATAATTTATTGGTATTGGGACGTACTTATTCAACCGATTTCCCTGTTACTGCTGGCGCTTTTCAAACAGTTCAGGGTGGTGGAGCCGATTTGATAGTAAGTAAATTTGATTCCAGTGGTACAAAACTTCTTGCCTCTACTTATGTTGGTGGCTCAGGTGATGATGGTGTAAATATTTCGGATATAGAAAACTATTTAGGTTCGCTTAAATACAATTATGCTGATGATGGAAGAGGCGATATAGTGGTTGATATGAATAACAACGTATATGTAGCATCTTGCACATCTTCTAATAATTTTCCGGTTACTCCCGGTGCGTTTCAGGCATTTTCGCAAGGTATGCAAGATGGCTGTGCATTTAAATTAAGTTCAAACTTATCGGGCATGGTTTGGGGCACTTACTTGGGAGGAAATGCGGATGATGCCGCATACAATATTGCTCTGAATAGTGCGGGTGAGGCATATATTGCAGGTGGTACTGCAAGCCCTAATTTCCCTACTACACCGGGTACGTTACAACCCACATATAGCGGAGCAATTGATGGATTTTTGGTTCATCTTTCCGGTGCAGGTAAAATGTTGCAGGCTACTTATCTCGGCACTACAGGTTATGATCAGGCTTATTTTGTACAGACTGATAAATACAATAATGTTTATGTATATGGCCAGACTAGCGGCAAATATCCAATAATCGGGACTGTATATTCAAATCCGGGTAGTGGTCAATTTATTCATGAAATGAATCCTACGCTTTCAAGTACCATATTCTCTACCGAGTTTGGTTCAGGACGAGGTACACCTGATATTGCTCCTTCTGCTTTTCTGGTAGATAATTGCCTTAATATTTACATATCTGGCTGGGGTGGTGCATTATATGGGTATAACAATATCGCCAGTAATAGTATTGGATTGCCAACAACTTCCAACGCATACAGATCCAGTCCAAACATAACTTCTGCATGGACCAGTGGCAATCCAAATGGTCAGGATTTTTATTTTGCAGTATTTAAAAAGCAGGCTGATTCGCTGTGGTATGCAACCTATTTTGGCAGTACCGGAGGCAACGCAGGTAGCCTTGCACATGTGGATGGAGGAACAAGTCGCTTCGATAAAAAGGGCGTAATATACCAGGCTATTTGTGGTGGCTGCGGTGGGTATTCCGATATACCGACTACCCCCGGTGCATGGTCGGCAACTAACGATGGCCCTAACTGTAATAATGCCCTTGTAAAGTTCCAGATGGATCTCATAGAAACTGTAGCATCGTTTATAGTTAGCCCTGCAGTCACTGCCGGGTGTGCACCTTTTGCGGTTAATTTTAAAAATACAACAAGTTACGGACAAACCTTCAAATGGTATTTTGGTGATGGCGATAGCTCTTACGCTGTCGCTCCTTCACACATTTATGGTAGCCCCGGAACATACGAGGTTTTGCTTGTGGCAACTGATTCAACAACCTGTAATTTAACTGATACCGGGTATGCCGTTGTGCGCGTGGTGCCACCTGTTACTTTAAGTTCTACTTCTTCAATGATTTGTGTGGGAGACAGTACTTCCCTAAACGTAGTTAATTCGCTTGGTACTAATTTCTCATGGACCCCTGCGTCAGGCTTGAATAGTATAAGTATTCTTAATCCTAAAGCTTCACCTACTACTACTACCTCATATATTATTACTGCAAAGGATAGCTTTTGCACTGCAATAGATACGGTTGTAGTAAGTGTATATTCCAATCAAACTACTATTATTCCAAAAACAGGTCAGTTGTGTGTCGGCGACTCTGTTCAACTAACGACTGATAGCAGTTATGTGTCATACGCATGGTCAACCGGGCAAACAAGCTCGGCTGTAGAAGTAAATCATGCGGGTCCTTTTTCAGTAACTACCATAGACAAGCATGGTTGCAAGGGCAAGGATAGCATAGAAGTCACAGCATTCTCAAAGGTTCCTTTGATTGAAAGAGATACCGCTGTTTGTCTTAAGCACGGTGTACAGTTATATGCCGATAGTGGCAGCTATACTTATTTGTGGTTACCTGCCAGCGGCTTGAATATCAATAATGTATATGATCCTACAGCCATTCCTATGGTAACCACTACATATACTGTTACCGTTACAAATGGTCCTTGTGTAAGCAAAGATTCTATTACCATTACAGTTAAGCCTATACCGTATGTTAAAATCATTCCCGATAGCGTAATGATTATACCCGGAGCTTCAGTAACATTGAATGCCACCGGAAGCCCGCCATTCAATTGGTCTCCTTCCATTGGAATAAGTTGCACTGAATGTCCTTCACCAACTGTAGCACCTGATTCAAATACTGTATACTATGCCCAGGTGGCTGATAGTGATGGCTGTATAGCAATAGATTCTGCTATTGTTGATATAGAACCCACAATATATGTGCCTAATTCTTTTACACCCAATGGTGATGGAAAGAATGATGTTTTCCGGCCTAAATTTCAGGGCTATATAAGCATGGAAGTATATATTTTTAACCGATGGGGCCAGCTTATTTATAAATGGAACACCCTTGATGGTGGCTGGGATGGCACATATGAAGGCCGTAAGGCACAGGAAGACACCTATGTTTACATGCTAAAGGCCGTGGACTATACTAAAAATCTGGTACAAAAGATAGGTAGTGTAACCCTGCTGAAGTAATTACCATTTTACTTGCTTAATCCCTTCTAATGCTTATTTTTGTTCCTCACCTAAGGAAAATATATGGCGTGTAGTGGTTGTTCAACAGGCAGAGGATGTGGCAGTGGAGGCGGAGGTTGCTCCAGTGGTGGATGCAATAAGCTGAATGTATTCGACTGGCTTGCCAATATGGAACTGCCCTCAGGGCAAAAGCCTTTTGATATTGTAGAGGTCCGTTTTAAAAATAGCCGCAAAGAATTTTTCCGTAACCGCAATGGCCTGCAACTTTTAGTGGGAAATATTGTTGTGGTTGAAACCGGTAATTCAGGATATGATGTAGGTATGGTTTCCCTTTCGGGTGAACTGGTACGCCTGCAAATGCGTAAAAAAAAGGTTAATGACGATGGTACTGTTAAGGCTATTATACGCAAAGCGACCACTGCTGATGTGGATAAATGGACAGAAGCACAATCTTTGGAGAAAGCAACACTAGTAAGAGCACGCATATTGGCTTCAAGTATGAAGCTGGATATGAAGATAAACGATATAGAATACCAGGGCGATAAGAGCCATGTATCATTCTATTATACTGCTCCGGGCCGAGTAGATTTCAGGGAACTTATTAAAGCCTACGCTTCAGAATTTAAGGCACGTATTCAAATGTGGCAGATAGGCGAAAGACAAGAAGCAGGTCGTTTAGGAGGCATTGGTTCTTGCGGCAGGGAATTATGTTGTTCTACCTGGCTTACCGATTTCCGTTCAGTTAGTACTACTGCTGCACGTTACCAGCAACTTGCCCTAAATCCGGTTAAGTTGGCAGGCCAATGTGGTAAATTAAAATGCTGCCTCAATTACGAATTAGATAGTTATATGGATGCCATAAAAGACTTCCCTCAAACGGTTGATCTGGAAACACAAAAGGGTAGAGCATTCCACCAAAAGACAGATATTTTCAGACGCACCATCTCTTATTCTTATGCTGAAGCGCCTGATGTGTTCATACCGTTGAGCGTTGATCGTGTAAAGGAGATTGTGGCTATGAACAAAGCTGGTAAAAGACCAGAAGACCTGGATGAATCGAAGCCTAATGAAAAGAAGGAAATGGGTTATGTGGTAGGCAGACAGAGCCAGGATAAAGACAGACCTAGGCAACAGCAGCGCAATCAACGCCCTCCGCAGCGCCGCAGATAATTAACTCACCATTGGCTAAAGCCCATTCTTTATTAGCAGCCATTTATCCGCTAGATGAATCCAGCGGCAATTGAACATTAAAATAAATTGCTCGGAATTTTAAGTCGGAGATAGTTAAATAGAAATGGGGGGCTTAAGCCCAAACCAGAAACACTACTTCTTCCCAAATACCCAGGCATCAGCCTGAACACTTTTACGGAAGGTGTCGAGGTGTGATTCTGCTTCGTTGTACG
Source organism: Bacteroidia bacterium (assembly GCA_035485295.1). Classification (GTDB taxonomy): domain Bacteria; phylum Bacteroidota; class Bacteroidia; order JABEUT01; family JABEUT01; genus JABEUT01. Next base: position 4,626 of record DATHOD010000002.1, on the reverse strand, counting down.
ATGAGTATTTACCGCATCCTACTATATATAAGCCTTGAGGATTTTTGCCTATAATGGCAGCCTCTACATTCTTATGCTGTAATTCGCCAACTAAGGTCTGTGCATTTTCGAGGTAACGGAAACAACCTGCAACTATATGGTAGTTTGAAGAAGCTATATCCGCAAGGCTTGCCTTAGGTTGAGCAATCACAAAAGGAAGACTGTCTTGCGGAGCTACTTTAATCAGGTTAATACTATTCGGAGCGGAAGAAAAAGCATATTGTTTTGCTTCTTTCTTTGCAAAAACATTCAGGCTTGAATAGTTTACTTTCAAATTAGTTTCCTGCATAGTGAACCAGAAGCTTGATGCTATAAGCGCACCAATGGCGGCTGCAATAGCATAGGGCCTTAAACGTGATCTTTCTTTATGCAGTAGAACAACATTGCTTTCTTTCTCTTCCTTTTCTGTTGTTACAGGTAAATGAAAGAAAGAAGACAAGCCGAATGCTTCAGGTAGATAATTTACCTTGTCATCAGGTTGGAAAATGAGGTTATCATGTTCATCTAAAAGCAATACCCCAATATTATCTAAAGCAAGGCGCTTGTTTTGTTTTAACTCATCACGGTAGCGCTTAACTTCGTCTGTCAATACATTTAAAGCAGCGGTATATGATACCTGTTGTTTGTTTGAAATGTAGTTGGCGAGCAAACCATCATTTTGGGTGAGCCCTTTATTGAACAGTATATTCTTATGTGGGGGCTCAAAAAGGTGCTTTACAGGGTCTATCTTGGCAGGGGCATAGTTGCCTATAAAGCCTCCAAAATCAGGCACTATAACACAATCGTTATCGTATAATAATTCACTTATGTATCCTTCTACCTGCATAATACTAATCAAGAACCAAAGTTAAAGAATCTTTTTTAAATCTTCAGGAGTATCTATAGCAAGTGCAGCTTCTTTGTCAGTTATTTCCACATGGATAGAAAAACCATGCTCTACCCAGCGCAGTTGTTCAAGTTGCTCTGTAAGTTCAAGTGGGGAAGGGGCAAGTTTCACGATCTTGGCCAATACTTCGGGGCGGTAAGCATACAGACCAATATGTTCAAGGTAAGTATGTTTCTCGGTCCAAGGTTTGCCTTCCGTTTTCATACAATAAGGAACAGGGGAACGGCTGAAATAAAGAGCCTCGCCATTTATCTTCCTAACTATTTTAACTGCAGATGGGTTATTCAACTGCCTCGGGTCGACCATCTTACTTGCAAGGGTAGATATCTGCACATTTTTATTGCTAAAACAGCCCACTACCTTGTCTATTTGTTCCGGATGAATGAAGGGTTCATCGCCTTGTATATTAACCACTACATCCCACTTATTACCCAATTTTTCTATTGCTTCCAGGCAACGTTCGGTTCCGCTGCCATGGTGGGTGCCGGTCATTACTACTTTGCCCTTAAAGCTCTCTACTTCTTTAACTATCCTTTCATCGTCGGTCGCTACAACAACCTCATCAAGTGCTTTGCATTGTTTAGCCTGTTCATATACAAGGCGTATCATAGTTTTACCGTGTATGGTAACCAATGGCTTACCCGGGAAGCGGGTAGAAGCATAGCGGGATGGTATAATGCCTATTACTTTCACGTATAATCGATTTGGTACAAAAATAACTTTTTGGAATAAAGAAGCCTACTTACATAATATTATGCCGTTTATTCCAGTTTCAGAATCATTCTATGCAATAGGGGTTTCATTTACCTTCAGCACAATTACATATACCATTACTTTTCATTTCAGCTATGCATATATCGTCTACATAATAATATGCCTGAAATATAGGATCATTACTGGTTTCTGCAATATGACTTTTTTTATTACTATTGAAATTACCAATTGTCAAATATTGCTCACTACCATCAGCAGTATATATCCATGAAACCTCTGTCCAATTTAATGTATCAGCTATTGGCTTATTATCAGAATATGATAGCTGTGGAGTATACTTCAAAACCTTTAATGTGGTTTCTTGAATCTTTGAAGAAGTAAACAATATCTGAATGTCTGAAATTGCATAATGGGATTTATTTGCAAGGCTCACAAATAATTTGACACAGTACTTTCTGCCCTGAATTAATGACGAATCTAATTTTGTAGAAAAATATTCTCTATAGTCATTTTTTGAATAAAGAATCATTCCAATATAACCATTGCCAGAATAAGGCAACTGAAATCCCATATTATTTGTGGGAACGCCAGCAGGTCCACTTTTATCACACCTATTGTAATAATCAGTTGACCCACCTGAAGGTTGAAACCAGAATTTTACATCTTTTAGTTCAAAAACTGTAGCACTCTGTGGGCAACTTGAATGTTGTTCAAAACTAGGGTTGGGAACTAAATTTTGAGTAAAAGATGGGGTTCTAATACAAAGTAGATTTGATAAAATGAGTATGGCAGATAGCTTGTTTTTCATAACTACTTCGCTTCTATTTCTTTTCTCAACATATTTAAAGCCGATAGCCCCGAAACAAGAATATTCCGTTCTCTATTCCCTGCAAACTGAAAGTGCTTGCTAATAATTTTTGTGGGCGTTGCTATAGCAATCCAAACTGTGCCCACGGGCTTATCAGGTGTTCCTCCATCAGGCCCTGCAATACCCGATACAGCAATAGAATAATCGGTATTCAGTTTCTGTTGAACTCCGGCTGCCATTTGTTCCACTACTTGTTGAGATACTGCACCATACTTATCAAGTGTCTCTTTGCTTACCCCAAGTTCATCCATTTTTACCTCGTTGGCATAGCTAATAATAGACCCTTTAAAATAATCGGAACTACCGGGAACAGATACTATGCGGTGTGAGATATATCCTCCGGTACAGCTCTCCGCTGTACTAAGTGTTTGCTTTTTCAGCTTTAATAGTTTACCAATATTTCCTTCAAGAGTTTCATCATCGTACCCATAAATATGTGGTTCAATTAGCAGTATCAGCTCGCCTAATTTTCTATCAATTCTTTCCTGCAATACTTTGGCATCTGCCCCACTGGTGCTTAGCCTAAGCCTCACCGTAGAAGACGAAGGAAGATAAGCCAGTTTAATTCCTTCTATTTCTAATGATGTTTCCCAATCCGCAATTTTTTCTGCTAACATTGATTCACCAATGCCTTGGGTAAGCACATTTTTATGAATGATAACAGGTAAGGTGAATTTCTTTTTCAGGCGCGGTATTACTTCTTCAGTCATCAATGCCTTCATTTCAAAAGGCACACCGGGCATGGAAACATATATCTTTCCTTTTTCTTCAAACCACATGCCGGGTGCTGTGCCATTCTTATTATGCAATGGGACACAGTTTCCAGGCACCTCGGCTTGCTTACGGTTTATCTCAGTTACTCCCCTGCCAAACTTTTTAAATATAGTGGTTACATCTTCCAATACCGATTCATCAAGACGCAATTTGGTGTTGAAATATTCACAAAGTGTATGTTTGGTGATATCATCTCGTGTTGGTCCTAGGCCACCGGTAATTAATATAATATCAGCCCTTTGGATGGCTTCTTTTAGGGTTGTGAGAATATGTTCTTTGTTATCAGAAACCGAGGTTATCTGGAAAACCTTTATTCCATTCTCATTCAGCAATGTAGCCATCCAGGCAGAGTTAGTATCAACTATCTGCCCAATGAGGATCTCGTCGCCTATGGTTATTATTTCAGCTAACATAAGGGTACAAGTTTAGAAAAAAAGTAACTTGCAGGAGCATTTTGTAATAATTAACCTATGCACAAATCTTGTATTTACGTATTAAGCGTGTTAATGCTATGCGGTTGCCATGGCCATTCAACCGCACCAAGTTCTGCTGCCAGTGCCGAAGCTGCAAAGCAAGATTCGATACAACGTGCCAAAGTGTTCGCCAATGTTAAACCACTTGACAAAGGTGTTATTATTGATTCTGTACAGTGTGTTGAGAATCTTTCCCAGAAATATGCCGTTTACGTTCCTTATAACTATTCTCCTGCTAAAAAGTGGCCAGTAATTTATTTCTTCGATCCGCATGGAGTAGGCAATTTGCCATTGATTGTATATAAGAACCTGGCAGAGAAATACGGTTTTATTATAGCGGGCACTTATGGTTCAAAGAACGGGATGGCGTGGAGTGAATCGGAAAAAGCAGCCAATGCTTTTATGGATGACCTCTCTCAAAGGCTTTCAATAGATAAAGACCGTGTGTACACATTTGGATTTTCGGGTGGTGCAAGGGTCGCTTGCTCAGTTGCATTGTACGATGGCAGTATTGCAGGGGTAGCGGCTTGTGGCGGCGGATTTCCGCAAAATGCTCCTTCAATAAACCAATCGTTTGCCTGCATTTTATTTGTTGGCGACCGTGATTTTAATTATGTAGAACTAAAGCAGTTGGATAAGCAACTTGATGCAACACCCTTACCTCACCAGCTTGAAACATTCCATGGCAAGCATCAATGGCCACCGGCACCTATAGCAGAATCAGCTTTTCAGTGGTTCGACCTTTGTGCTATGCGTACTGCAACCCTACCTAAGAACGATTCAATTATTAAATCTGTTGAGCAAGGCTTTCTGCATGAGATTGATAAATGGAAGAATGCAAAGAACGATGTGCAACTTTATTTTACATATAA
>DATHOD010000001.1:0-14331 GCA_035485295.1 Bacteroidia bacterium | reverse complement strand
ATTTCTTCAAACTTTTCCTCGATCCGAGTATGACTTATTCAAGTGCTTATTTTGAAAAGGAAGGAATGGACTTGCAAGAAGCGCAAATCGCTAAGTATGATAATTTGTGCAAAGACTTGAAGTTGAAACCCGGTGACAGTGTATTGGAAATTGGTTCTGGCTGGGGTGGAAACGCAATTTATATGGCGCAAAAGTATGGTTGCAAAATAACTACTGTTACGATATCTGAAGAGCAATACAAACTTGCAAAAGAACGCATAGCCAAGGAAAACCTCTCTGATAAAGTAGAAGTGAAACTGATGGATTATCGTCTTCTTCAGGGGCAATTTGACAAGATCATTTCCATAGAAATGCTGGAAGCAGTAGGGCATGAATTTTTAGATACATTCTTTAAAAAGTGTCAGGACCTCTTAAAACCAAAAGGTGTGTTGGCCTTCCAGGTTATTACAAGCCCCGATTCACGTTACGATAGTATGCGTAAAGGTGTTGACTGGATACAAAAGCATATTTTCCCGGGTACATTATTACCTTCTGTGGCAGCTATTAACGGAGCTATAAACCGCACCGGCGAACTTACTATGATGAACTTAAGAGAGATGGGCCTGCACTATGCTAAGACCCTTCATATATGGAAGGATAAGTTCAATGAGAACCTCAACGAAGTAAAGAAATTGGGTTTCGATGAAAAATTTATTCGCAAATGGAATTACTATTTAAGCTATTGCGAAGCTGCTTTTGCTATGCGGAATATAAGTGTAATGCAAATGGTGTATACCCGCCCAAATAATATTGATTTTCAGTAAGAATGGGTTTGGGAGATATTGCAAAGAAATTAAGGTTTATGACAAATATTTCGAAAGTAGATAAGCTAAAAGAAGGAGATAAAGCACCTGATTTTACCAGTACCGATCAGGATGGGAAAGCAGTTTCATTAAAGGACTATAAGGGCAAAAAGGTCATTCTATATTTCTACCCGAAAGACGATACCGAAGGCTGTACAGCTGAATCTTGTAACCTTCGTGATAACCACAAGATGCTGCAAAGGCAGGGATTTGATGTATTGGGTGTAAGTGCCGATAATGAAAAGTCGCACAAGAAATTCGTAACTAAATATAAGCTCCCTTTCACTCTTTTGGCTGATACCAATAGGGAGATTATTGAAAAATATGGAGTTTGGGGCGAAAAAATGATGTTCGGAAGGAAATATATGGGCATTATCCGTACCACTTTTTTGATTGATGAAAAAGGTAAGATAGAACGCATAATAAAAGACGTTGATACTAAGAACCATACCGACCAGGTACTGGCAAAGGCTTAGTTTTTTGCTCATTTCCGATAATATTCGTAACTTTGTTTAGTTAATAGAGACTAGACAAACCCCCTGGGAAAAAATGGCTGAAAAAGAGTTAGTAAAGTGCTCCTTTTGCGGAAAGGATAAGAAAGATGTCTTCATGATGATTGGAGGCCTTGACGGGCATATATGCGACCAATGTGTTGCCCAGGCACAGAAGATTGTAGAAGAAGAATACAAACAGCAAACCGATACTAAGAAGATACAGCTTGTAAAGCCTGCTGAGATAAAGCGCATGCTCGATGAATATATCATTGACCAGGATGATGCTAAAAAGGTAATGGCTGTAGCGGTATATAATCACTATAAGCGCATACTGCAAAAGAGCGTGAAAGGTGAGACGGACGATGTAGAAATTGAAAAGTCGAATATATTGCTGGTAGGAGAAACGGGTACTGGTAAAACCTTGCTTGCCCAAACCATTGCTAAAATATTGAATGTGCCTTTTTGTATTGCTGATGCTACAGCATTTACCGAAGCAGGTTATGTAGGCGAGGATGTAGAGAATGTATTGGTAAGGCTATTGCAATCGGCTAACTATGATGTGGCAGCTGCTGAAAAAGGAATTGTATTTATTGATGAGATAGACAAGATATCTCGTAAGGAAGGCGATAGCCCATCTATTACCCGCGATGTGGGTGGTGAGGGTGTTCAACAGGCATTGTTAAAGATGCTGGAAGGCTCTGTGGTGAATGTTCCTCCGCAAGGCGGACGCAAGCACCCTGAACAAAAAATGATTGCTGTAAACACCAAAGACATACTGTTTATTTGTGGCGGAGCATTTAACGGCATTGAAAAGAAAATTGCCCGCAGGGTGCAATCGCATACCATTGGTTATACAAATGGAACCGACCAGGGAGAAGTTGACCGCGATAACCTATTGCAATACATATCACCAGAGGACTTAAAAAGCTTTGGTTTGATACCTGAGTTTATCGGAAGGTTACCTGTTATAACATACCTGAGCCCACTTAGCAAAGAGAGCCTTAAGCGCATTCTTACCGAGCCTAAGAATGCATTGGTGAAGCAATACGTTAAGCTGTTCAAGATTGACGATGTGAAGCTTACCATTGATAAAGCAGTACTTGACCTGATTGTAGAAAAAGCTATCGAATACAAATTGGGTGCAAGAGGATTGCGTGCTATATGCGAGGCTATACTTACCGATGCTATGTACGATACTCCGGGTGATAAGGAAGTAAAAGAGCTTCATATTACACAGCGTTACGCTAAAGAAAGGATACAGCGTTCTTCTGCCTTGAATCGCTTAAAAGTAGCCTAAAGATAGTGTCCCCCTTTGGAGGGGGGCAGGGGGAGGAGCTCCTTATTAATTAAAGGTAATTGGGTGCATTTTCGTCTTTATATAAGGCGACAATGTAAAACACGTACATTTGTATTTTAAATCAATCAATTATGAAAACAGTATATATAGTACTACTTGCAATACTTGGATTTTTCCTGATAATATTCCTTTGGGTAAAAGGCATTTACAACAATATAGTTACACAAGATGAGGCTGTTACAGCGCAATGGCATGATGTAGAAACACAATACCAGCGCCGTATGGATCTTATCCCAAATTTGGTGAATACCGTTAAAGGATATGCCAACTTTGAAAAGTCAACTCTTACAGCGGTAATAGAAGCAAGGGCAAAGGCAACATCGGTTACTATTGACCCAAGCCACATGACTGCAGATAATATGAAACAATTTGAAGCAGCACAGGGACAAGTAACATCTTCACTCTCTCGTTTATTGGTAGCTGTAGAACAATATCCTGATTTGAAAGCGGATCAAAACTTTATGTCACTGCAAGCGCAATTAGAAGGAACAGAAAACCGTATTGCAACCGAACGTCGCCGCTTTAATGATGTGGCACAGGGGTTCAATACCTATATACGCCGCTTCCCACAAAATATTTTTGCCGGTATGTTTGGCTTCCAGACAAGAGCGTATTTTTCTGCTGACCAAGGAGCTGATAAAGCACCTGAGGTTAAGTTCTAGGCTTTTATTGCAACAGGGCGGGCAAGCATATTGTGTATCTTGAGTGATACGCTCGTGAACAATATTTTGGAATGTGCATTACGCTCAACTGCGTGGTATGCTTTGTTCAACTCTTCAGTGATAAGTGCACAACTTTCAAAGGGTACAAAAGGAGAGAATTTTTGCAGGAACTCTAATTCTCCTGCCGGAATATGAATAGCAAGATTGCCCAGCATCAAGCTCTGCCTGATGGTCTGTAAAGAATAGGCTATAAGCTGTTTTTGCTTTTCTCTTCCCATAGTGGCAACATCGTTTACCCATTCGGTAAGTCTTTCTCCGTCGAGCTTTAAGCAAATACGCATCCACTCCTGGAACTTTTGGGAGAAGTATTGTGCATCTTCATTCTCGGTGATCAATATCTGTGCAAGACGGTAATTACCATCAGCGATAGATGCAATAGACAAAGCTTGCTCCTTACTAATGCCTCTTTCACGCACCAAAGCTTCTGCAATATCTTTTTCCGATATGCGCGGCACTTTGGTTAGTTGAGTACGGGAGAGTATGGTAACAGGCAGCTGTGTGCTTTCAGTAATAAGGATAAAAATCGTTTTATCAGGTGGCTCCTCAAGTATTTTCAATATTTTATTTGCAGCAACAAGGTTCATTTTTTCTGCCATCCACATTATCATTACCTTATAAGAACCCTCGTGCGAGGTCATGCTTAACTGGTGAAGTATGTCCTTACTTTCCCCAACACCTATCACGGGTTGCTTGTTCTCCGCTTCCAGAAAATTCATCCAGTCGGTGAGCGAGAAATATGGATTCTTAAAAAACGCCTCTCTCCATTTCGGGAATATATCGGTGCTCTTTTCTACATCTTTCGATAATGCAAGTGGATACACAAAATGCACATCGGGTTGGTTTAGCTTGGTAATGCGTTGGCATTGCGGACATGCACCACATGAATCGGTTGCGGTACGGTTTTTGCAAAATAAGTATTGCACATAGGCTAATGCCAAAGGAAGTGCTCCATTACCTTCTGTCCCCAGGAACAATTGTGCATGACTGATGCGGCCGGTGTTAATGGCCTCTATCATGCTTTCCTTTAAGTGCTGTTGTCCTATAACTTTACTGAACTGCATCCTTACTTCTTCTTTTCTTCTAAGTGGCTAAGTATATGCCCCATCTTATCTCTCTTGGTCTGCAAATAAAAATGGTTATGCGGGTTCGATTCCACTTCAAGTGGAACATTCTCTACAATTTCTAAATTATATCCGGTAAGGCCCGCTCTCTTCTTAGGGTTGTTAGTCATTAAGCGGATCTTGCTAATGCCAAGGTCACGTAATATTTGTGCACCAACCCCATAGTCACGTTCATCCATTTTAAAGCCCAGTTCAAGATTAGCTTCAACTGTATCACGTCCTTCTTCTTGCAGTTTGTATGCACGTAATTTGTTGAGCAGTCCTATTCCTCTGCCTTCCTGGTTTATATATACAATAGCGCCCTTACCTTCTTTCTCAATTGCCTCCATTGCCTTTTGCAATTGGGTACCGCAATCGCAACGCAGTGAACCAAAAATATCTCCTGTAACGCAAGATGAATGCATACGTACCATTACCGGATCGCCTGCTTTCCATTTGCCTTTAACTAGGGCAAGATGTTCCTGGTCGTTAGTAGTTTGGCGGTAAGCAATAAGATTAAAATTGCCAAACTTGGTAGGCATTTTCACTTCTATATCGCGCACAATAATTGTCTCGGTGCGTAAGCGGTATTCTATCAGGTCCTTAATCGAAATTAATTTCAAATCGAATTTCTTAGCTAACTCTATAAGTTGTGGCATACGCGACATAGAGCCATCTTCGTTCATCACTTCTATCAACGCACCTACAGGTTCAAATCCTGCAAGCCGAGCAAGGTCAATTGCTGCTTCAGTATGTCCAGCCCTTCTTAATACACCGCCTTTCATAGCGCGGAGTGGGAATACATGTCCGGGTCTTGCAAAGTCCGATGCCTTAGCTGAAAGCTTTGCTAATGCCTGTAATGTTTTTGCCCTGTCGTGAGTAGATACTCCTGTTGTGCAACCATGTCCTAACAAGTCAACAGATACAGTAAAAGGAGTCTGGTGTAATGATGTATTTGATGATACCATCATTTCCAGTTCCAAGGCACGGCAGCGGTCTTCTTCAACAGGGGCACATAATACACCACGTCCATGGCTCAACATAAAGTTCACCATTTCGGGAGTGATGTTACGCGCAGCGGTAATAAAATCGCCCTCGTTCTCACGGTCCTCGTCATCCACTACAATAACAAGTTTTCCCTTCTTTATATCTTCAATAGCATCTTCAATAGCTGATAATGTGTGTGCCATACTTTGTATAATTAAACGCTCTCTGAGCGTGATTTATAAATCGGTACATTAGAACAAGCCTCGCCATACATAATGCTTTTTACAAAAGGCTTCAACAGGTTTACCGCATCCACAAATGCCGATGCAGGTATTTCCAGATCTCCGCAACCTTTTATCATTACCCTTTTGTCCTTGTATTGTTCCGGCTTAAGTTTTTCTAGAATATTTTCTCTGAAAAGAATAGCTTCCAACGTTTCTTTGCTTCCGCAAACTACCATTTTAGCATAGGGCTGTAATTCAGATGTCAGCAGCATATAAGCCCATGTAGGTATAATAGCATCGGCAGAAGAGGTAATGGCAACATTTTTGTTTTTGTATTTGGTCCAATCCTCATTTTTTACAAAGGCACGGAAATCTTTTTCTCTTAGAATAAGCCCTTCAAACAGGTGGTCTTTCATGTCGATAATAACCCTCTCACCATGAGGATAAAAATCCTTCAGGTCTATTGACACAAGTCCGCTTTCGGCTATCTTGTTTTTTATTTCTTCTACTTCGTTTGACATAGTGTGCAAAGATACAAAATTGGGGGTAATTTACTGTTCTTATATCCATAGTTTTTGGGCGTTCCCCTGCCGCAGTCAGGGTCGGGCTTTTGCTGCAAGTCCTCGCTTCGCTGTGGGCTTTCCGCGACAATCCCAAACGCGACCTCACCCCAACCCTCTCCTTGTCAAGGAGAGGGAGGGAGCTTGCGGAAGGGTGAGGTGGATTTATTACATTTGCCCTAATGAAGTTCAACCGCTTTTTTTTTACTATTCTGCTAGTTCTTATCTGGCTTATAACCATTCTGGGTATCAACCCTATAGGTAACTTTCCCTTGAATGATGACTGGCAATATGCAAGGCCGGTATTATACCTTGTTACCCAAGGGCATTACTACTCACCCGATGCCTATTCTCCCATTTTAATTGCCCAGGTCTATTGGGGTGCGTTGTTCTGTCTGCCGGGTGGTTTTTCATTTACTGCCCTCAGGTTTTCTAGCCTTGTAATGGGTATTGCCGGAGTACTTGGATTCTACTATTTGATTAACTATTTAACCCGCAATAAAATGATATCCTTTATTGGGGCATTTATATTGCTTACCAATCCTTTTTATTTGTTGCATGCCCATAGCTTCATGACAGATATTCCATTTCTAACCCTTGCCATATTTTCTATTTTTCTCTATTTCAAATCATTGCAAACAGGCGAGATGAAGTTTGTGATTGCAGCAACCATTACAGTAATTATTGCAACACTTATACGGCAGTTTTGTGTTGTTATTCCATTTGCATATGGAGTAGCGGCTTTATTTAAATACAGGCCCAAACCATTGCAAGCCTTCAAGCATTTTATTCCGGCATTATTGGCTGTGGCAGCGTATAATATTGGGCTGTGGTGGCTCAAACATATTGGGTCGGAACTGAGGCCATACGAGGGCGGCAGTGTGCTTGAGTTTATCAAAAATCCTGCCGATGTTGCCGAGCATATTTTTGAACGCACCGGCCATATATTGCATTACTCTGCCTTTTTCCTCTTCCCTATTATAGTATATAGATTCAGAGGTTGCTTAAGAGATCTTTCTACCAAAGAGAAAAGAATAGCCTTGATTTTTCCAATTCCTTTTATCCCTTCGCTTCTCTCAATGTGGCACCAGTTGCCCTATGGCCCTATATTGCGTAAATGGGTATTGGGTGCAGTAAGCCTCAAGACAGATGATGTACCAAATGTTCATCCGCCATTCGATATTCTGCTGAACATTCTTATTGCTATTGCTTTTATTGGTGCTATTCTCTTGCTGATTAATGTTGGTACTATCATAGCAAAACTGGTTACAGCATATAAGACAAAAACGCTCAGTAATATATCGCTTTACCAAATATTCATTCTGGGTACTATGTTGGGTTATGCATTATTGCTGTATGTTCCAGTCTTTTTCTTCGACAGGTATACATCACTTTTTGTGCCATTGTTTTTATTATTACTCTTCGCCGATGGTAAAGAAAGTAAACCATTCAACCCTTTTGTTTTTGCTTTATCGCTTGCATTCCTTTTGTTTATAGGCTACTTCAGCACTACTGCTACCCACGACTATCTTGCCTGGAACCGTGCACGCTGGGCTGCTGCTAATCACCTAATACTCGAGGAACATATATCTGTGCACCGGATTGAAGGCGGAAAAGAATTCAATGGCTGGTTTATGGGACTCGATTTCCCTCCCGGCACAAGTACACCTAATCCCGACCTTAGCGAATATGTAATTGCACATAATAACCTGAAGGGCTATAAGATTGTTGGCCAATATCCTTACCAGAACTATTTCCCTTACGAAACAAGGAATGTGTACATTCTCCATAAACAGTAATCGGCCAATTTTCTACATTTGAATTAAATACAATACTATTTATGATATCACCCGAATCAGTTACCGACCGCTTTTTACGCTATGTAAAAATAGACACCCAAAGTGACCCCGAATCGTCTACCGTGCCATCAACTGCCAAGCAAAAGAACTTAGGCAAAGTATTGGTGGAAGAACTGAAAGCCATTGGAATAAAAGATGCTGAACTGAATGAACATGGATACATATATGCAACCATTCCGGGGACTACGACAAAGAAGGTGCCCGTGTTGTGTTTTTGTTCTCACATGGATACTTCACCAGATTGTTCCGGGGCTAATGTGAACCCTATTATACATAAGAACTACCAGGGCGGAAACATAGTATTGCCTAATGATAAAACCCAGGTACTTACTCCCGCTGCTCACCCCGATTTAAAGAACCAAAAGGGGAATGATATTGTCACCACTGATGGTACCACATTGCTGGGTGCCGATAACAAAGCAGGACTTGCAGAGATAATGGCAGCAGCAGAATACCTGATGAAACACCCTGAGGTCAAGCACGGAGTTATCCGCATATTATTTACACCCGATGAAGAGATTGGCCGCGGGGTAGATAAGGTAGACATGAAAAAGCTGGGCGCTGAATTTGGTTATACCATAGATGGTGAATCGCTGGGGCATATTGAGGCGGAGAACTTTTCGGCAGATGCTATGAGCATTATAATTAACGGCGTAAGCGCCCACCCGGGTTTTGCAAAAGGACAAATGGAGAGCGCTATTAAAATTGCAGGAGCTATTATAGAGAAGCTGCCAAAGAATGTATCTCCTGAAGGCACTGAAGATATGGAAGGCTTTGTGCATCCTACATCGGTGAGTGGTGGAATAGAGCAGACTACAATCAAGTTCATCATACGCGACTTTGTTACCGAAGGCTTAAAGAAGAAAAAGGATATGCTGAAGGAGATAACCGAAAAGGTGCTGAAAGATTATCCTAATTCCACGGCAGAGTTTAAGATAGTTGAGCAATACCGCAATATGAAAGTGGTAATAGATAAGCACCCGCAGATAATTAAGTATGCCGAAGAGGCAATGAAGCGTTCAGGTATTAAATCTCACCTGCAAAGCATACGCGGTGGTACCGACGGGTCACGATTATCGTTTATGGGAATGCCTTGCCCAAATATTTTTGCCGGAGAACATGCTTTCCATGGTAAGCAGGAATGGGTTAGTGTGCAGGATATGCAAAAAGCTGCTGAGGTGATTGTGAATATTTGCAATGTCTGGGAAGAAAACAGCCCCTCCTAAATCCTTTGTGAACTTTGTGTGTAATTCTCTTGGTGCCCTTTGTGGTTTCTGTTTTTTACCACAAAGAACACAAAGTAAACAGCCTCACTAAGACCACAAAGATTTTGTCACCTTGAGCCTGTCGAAAGGTCTCTTCCAAATTGTTGTCCAAAACTGTCAATTTCTTGCAGTTTTTAGGAAACCATTTTAGGCAATCATTTGATTTTCAGCTAATCCCATAAATATCGTTCTTGCAATTGCAATTTGTCGTTTTCCGACACTTCCGACATTTTATTTCTGTTATATAATCTATTGTTGTTCAGTTGTTTCAATATAAATTGTGTCGGAAAGTGGCGGTTTTAAATTTTTCTTGTGAATTGTGTCATCTCCCTCTTCTCTAGGAGAAATGAAAAATGAATCCGGAGGATTCACACGTTTATAGAAAATACCAGCACGTATATGTAGCACCCCAGCCGGGGTGCCACGTTCATATCATCAATATAACATTCTATAAACGTATAATCCCGCCGGGATTAGATAAGTATTTCAAAGAACAGCCAACGCTGTTCGGGGGAGAATGCAACGGCGAAGCCCTCGCGAACTCCGCTAAAAACAAATTAGATAATCAGTAAGCAAAGGTCGAGGAAAAATAAATTCCTTTAAAAACTAAAGAAGGTATTTTTCAACAAGCTCAAATCATGAAATAATTTGCGCACATTACAATGCACGTAATGAACAATTCAAGTGTAAATAAATTCAGTTGAAGCTATCCAATCGGATAGCTTAATTTTTATAAAAAAGTGTTTACTTGCGTGCTCTTAAAAAAATCAAATGGAACAAATAACATTTACTATTACTGAAGAAGAAGTTCAGCAATATTCTAAAAAGAAATTGTCTAAGAAGGAGATTATTGAAATACTGGTAACAGTGCAAAATGACCAGGGTTTATGGATTGATATTGAAAATTCAATCCGTGCAGCAATTGAGTCTTCAGTTACAGACTAGCTTGTTTTTCTGTAAACCCCTTTAGTTTTAAACTCTAATAGGCCCTTGTCTCTTAGGATTTGTAATTGCTGCCTGATTTTATCCTTAATGAAATTATTCTTTGGGAATTTTTTGTGTAATTCATTTTCAAATTGATAAACATCATCTAGTTTAAATTCCTTATTGGGAATTCTTTCAATGAGCTTTAGTATTTCTAAAGTCCATCCTTTCGACTCATTGCTTTGCTTGGAAATAAATGAAGTCTTGGCCCATGTTTCAATTACCTGCTTCTTGTTCTGAACCTCTCCATTTTTAACAAGAAAGATTCTTCCGGTTGACGGGATATTATTTAGAAGAATGTTACAGCCTATCCATCCAGCCCTCCTGGCAGTGGCTGCCAAAGGCTTACGCTTTTCAATTATATCGTCAATAAAATAATACTTAGGAATAACGATAAAATTCTGAACGCTTAAGTTTGCAAGTGAATAATTTAAAAAGAAAAAATGCGGATTATTATCGGCGTGTATTCTTTCAATCATTGTTTTATAAGCGCCGTCATTTATCTTTTTAGAAAAAGAAGTCTTTTGACTCTTTAATTCGTATTCTGCCTCACATGAATTACAAAGGAAATCCGCGACAGGTTTGTTATTTCCAAAACTTTTCAAGTTCTCATTTCCACAAGAAGGACAATAAACATTCTTATCAACCCATCCTTCAGTTAGAACTCTGGATATCTGCGAATTGCTGGAATAGCCTTTGGCTAAGGATTTATCGAAATTTAAATTCACATGCTAAAGATAAGGACAATGTTGAATTAGGAATAAAAGGTCTCTGACCTTACATAAACCCTAATTCCAACTGAGCTACTTCGCTCATTAAAAATTAAAACAATGTATCTTTGGGCTGTATATGCGTACCTTATATATAATAGCAGGATGTAATGGTGCAGGAAAAACTACTGCATCATATACCATGCTGCCTGATATATTAAACTGCAAAGAGTTTGTAAATGCAGATAGTATTGCTGCGGGCTTATCTCCATTTCAACCGGAAAAGGTTGCTTTCCAGGCAGGGAGGGTAATGCTTCAACGGATTGGTGAATTAATAAGTGAAGAGGCAACTTTTGCCTTTGAAACTACCCTTTCAACCATAAGTTACAAAGAGACAATTAAATTATGCAAGGCAAAAGGTTATAGAATTGTATTGCTGTATTTTTGGCTAAGTTCTCCTGAATTGGCAATTGAGCGGATAAAGAGAAGAGTTGAAAAAGGAGGCCACCATATTCCTGATAATATTGTAAAAAGAAGATATAAAAGGGGGCTAGAAAATTTCTTCACCATATTTCAACCTTTGTGTGACTATTGGGAATTACTTGATAATTCAGGTAATTTGCCCAATTCTATAGCTGCTGGAGAGCAAAAATTTGAAAAATCAATTTATAATGCCGAACTTTGGCATCGGATAAGAATAAGAAAAAATGGAAAGTAATAAGGTGCTCCATAATAAAATCTTAAAGGGTGCCCGCCTTGCGGTTGAGAAGCTAATTAAAGAGGCACAGAAGAATGACGAGTATTTAGTATTCTCTGAAAATGGGAAAATCGTCAAGATTAAAGCACGAAAGCTCAAAAAAAGAGCTTAATTCTTACATAAACCCTAGCTCGAGTTGAGCGACTTCGCTCATCATTTCTTTGTCCCAGGGCGGTTCAAAGGTCAGTTCCACCTTACAGCTAGCCACACCTTCCAGTTCCTTTATTTTATTTTCTACTTCGGGTGGTAATGTTTCCGCAACGGGGCAGGAGGGAGAAGTGAGAGTCATTACTAGGCGTACCTCGTTGGCTTCATTAACATGTATTTCGTAAATAAGTCCAAGCTCCCAAATATCTACAGGTATTTCAGGGTCATAGCAGGTCTTAAGCATATCAATTACCTTGGTGCTTAGTTCCGGGTTTACTGTATTTATAATAGCAGGCATTTCCTATTTAATTAATAATTAGCAATTAATAATTAGTAATTCAATTTTCAGTTTAATTGTCTTAGTAATTAATAATTTAATTTCGTTTTCATTGTGTTCAGGATTGCTGTAATTATCCTCAATATTTCACTGCAATCTTCAATAATAGCTTTTGATTCTTTTGCCGAAAGATAGTTACTATCTCTCAATATTCTCAACCAGTAATTCGTTTCCCTCGCTTCTTTGTATGCAATATTCAACTTAGCGTAAAAATCTTTCTTTGATTGTCCTCCAATTCCTTCCTCTATATTAGCCCCAATTGATGTGCCGCATCTCAACACCTGTTTCGATAACACATATTCCTTCTTTTCCTCAGTCAGATAACGATACAGTTTCACTATCCTCAATGCAAAGGCATAGCTTTTTTCCTGTATTACATTATCCGTTTTCATTTTTAAGTCCCTTGTATTCGATTATTAATTGCTAATTATTAATTACTAATTGCACTATGTGCCGCGGCATCGAGTTTGATCTGCTTAACCATTGATACCAAGCCATTCGAACGGGTTTGAGAAAGGTGTTCGGTGAGCCCAATCTTGTCAATAAATTCGAGCTTAGCACCGAGGATTTCTTCCGGAGTATGTCCCGATAATACTCTAACAACCATTGCCACAAGCCCTTTGGTTATCATAGCATCACTATCTGCCGTGAAATATATTTTTCCGTCTTTCATTTCCGAATGCAACCAGACCTTACTCTGACAGCCTTTTATTGTGTGGTTTTCGTCTTTATATTTCTCATCTATCATGGGCACATCTTTTCCCAGGTCTATGATGTACTCATACTTGCCCATCCAGTCGTCGAAGAGCGCAAACTCATCCACCAATTCCTTTTCTGTTTCTTCAATGCTCATATTACTATGCAAAGTTACACAATAGATGCGTCTTTTCTTTATACTTCAACGGGGGCAAGCTTCCCTATTCTTAATGCCTTGAACGTGATGAAGAATAGAACAGTAGCAAGTAGTGCGCATAACAGTTCAATACTAAACATCCAGTTAAGGCCATACTTAGTCTGGGTCCAGCCTTCAAGTATTGTTACCATATAGATAGGTGCATTAGACAATGCACTGAATACCGTGTATTTGGTACCCGCTGCACCCTTGCCAATAGCCTCGAACACAAAAGCGCTGAAGGCAGCAAAACAAAAACCGAGGGTAAATGCATAAATAGATGTCCAGATGATATATAGAATTTCTGTATGAGGAGAAAACACCATACCTACACAAGTTAAAGCATTGATCCAACCGAAAATGATATAGGCTTTTTGCCGTTCCATGCGGTCGCATATCCAGCCTCCCACAAGGCATCCGGCTGATGTAATAAGTCCGCCAATAACCCCTATAAATATCTCAACCGTTGAATCGCTCGCGTTCCAAAAGCTATGCAGGTCCGCGAAGAAACCTGATATGGCACCTGTGCCCAGTGGCATAAAACATAAGATTAGAGCAAGCAGGCCAAACCTGGTTTTAATAGTATCCCAAATGTCTTTGAAAAGGTTTCCGATCGTTTCGGCTGCTTTGCCAGTCTTAACCGTTGAAACAGGTTCTTTTACAAAGAACAGGGCGAAACAAGTTGCAAGGCAAATAACGGAAAGTACAATCCCTGAAAGGATTACTGATTTGAATTCTATGGCAAGCCATAATCCAAGTCCACCACCTAAACCTAATCCGCCAATATTACCTGCCTGTGAATATCCACCCACCTTACCGCGTAATTCGTGTGGAGTATCATGAGCGGCAAGCCCTGTGGATACCATATAGGTAAAGCTAACGGCTATATTGGTAAGAACAGTAATAGTATTTAGCAATGCAAGGCTCGATTCTTGCACCGGTAACATTGCCGATGCGAAAATTCCGGCAGCAGTTAGTATAGTTGTGATAACGTACCATTGCTTTAACGACAATGTAGTATCGACCAGCGGTGCCCAAATAAACTTAATGATGTTTGGTATTAATGTAGAGCCGAGCAACAAGGCAATTTCTGC